>DATHBC010000445.1:0-3038 GCA_035296345.1 Pyrinomonadaceae bacterium
CAATTCACGCGGGATGCAGCGCGGTCAAAAGGGAAAACCGCCAAAGTTCGGCGGCATCGTCTATACGGAATCGGCGGAAAAGACGGCGTATTTTATCGAAAACTGCAATCGTCACGGCACGCCGCTGCTGTTCGTGCAGGACGTTTCCGGTTTTATGGTCGGCGCGGACGCCGAGCATTCGGGAATTATTCGCGACGGCGCGCGTTTTGTCGAGGCGATGGCGGCGGCTATTGTGCCGAAATTGGTTTTGACGATAAATCACGCATCGGGCGCAGGTTATTATGCGATGGCTGGGCAGGGTTTCGATCCCGATTTTATTTTCAGCTTGCCGACAGGCAGAATGGGCGTGATGGAAGGCGATTCGGCGGTGCAGGCGATTTTCGGAACGCAGCTCGAAAAATTGAAAAAGGAAGGCGGAGAGCCGGACGAGACTTTAAAAGCCGAAATGGAAAAAGTGCGCGCCACATACGAGCGCGAGCTCGATTCAAAACACGCCGCCGCGCGCGGTTTGGTCGATGCTATCGTGACGCCCGAAAACCTGCGCGGCGCATTGCAGATTGCCTTGCAGACGTGCCTGAACACGGATAAGCCGCACATCGGCGCGTTCGTCTTGCCGCCGGTCGTATAAAAAAATCAGGAAACTCCGGCGAGATTGTGCCGATAATGTATCCAGCAGGACATTATTATCAGGAGAAAAATATGCCGCCGAGAGTGGAAGGAACCAGCCGGAATCAGGAAGTTTACAAGCCGAAGCCCGTCGTCGTGCCGAAAGTCGAAAGGGCGCGGACGGTCGAGGTCGACCGGTTTTCGTCAAACGCGAACAAAAATCTGTTTCTCAGACAAAATAATCTTCGCGCGGACACGCTGAAAATCAGCCTGTTCGCCAGATTCGAGCAAACCGACTTCCGCCGGAATCCAGCCGCGCCGGTTAATCAAATCGACAATCAAAAGGTCGAGGACGCCGTTAATTTAATCAAAGACCGCCTGGACGAAAGCTTCCTGGGCGACGTTTCGCACGGCGATTTGTCGGACATTAAGGACTCTTTCCAAAATCTGAACAACGCGGAAGCCAACGAAGTTTTCCGGCGTCTTTCCAAAGGCGATTTGGAGAAATGGGCGGACGAGCTGGACGGCATGGTCGGCGGTTTCAGCGGCGACGAAAAGAAAACTCTTTTCAACGAGTTAGCCGGAAAACTGGACGACCAGCAGTTAGCGCGTTTTATCAATGCGCTCGGCGACGAGGGAAATATTCAAAGTCTGGCGGATTCGGTGGCAGACAATGCTTCGGGCGCGACAAAAGCCGCGCTAATCGGCAGGATGGAGGAGAATGTCGAAACCAATGAGCGAGCCGCGATTGCGGTTGCCGAATTGATTGGCGGAATGGGCAACAATCCGCAAGAGCTGGAAGGTGTTCTGCAAAACTTGAGTCAGACGCAGCTCGGCGCGATTATGCGCGCGGCTTCGCAGAAAGAAATTCATTCGACGCCAGGGCTTTTCGGCGGAGGTTCCATATACACGACGTTTGAACCGCAACCGTTGGTCGATATGCTCAACGCGGTTTCCGGAATCGGCAACGCCGAGCTGAAAGCGAACATTTTTCAGGCGGCTTCGCTGGAATTGAAACATATCGAAGAAGCCGGCAGAGCGCTCAATCCGGTTGCCGGACAGGACGATGCGGCTCGCGATGTGCGCAACGCTCTGACCGGACTTTTGCAAAGCGACACGAACGGAATTATGACCGAGCTCGAACATAATTTCCGTAACGGCGACGGCATTACCGCTTACGTTAAATCGATGATGGATGCGGGCGAAACGACCGAACTCGGAAACATCATCGCGCGGCTTTCCAAAGGCAACGATTTGCGCGGCGACCCGCTCGCGCGCTTCGGCACGCAGGCGCGCGGAACCGACGGCAACCCGCATTACCGGAACGCGCAGGTTTTAGGCTATTTCGCGGGCGCGCTGCTTTCCGGCGCGAAACAGATTACGTCCGACCGCAGCCGTCAGGCGGATATTCTGAAAAACGTTTTCGGCACGATTGCGGGCGCGACCGGCGCGGCTAATCCGGCTTCGGGCGTCGTTTCATCGCTTCTGAACGGCTTGACGCAGCAGATTGTGACCGACGTGACGAACGGTTTGAATAAAGGCACGATGGATATGGAAGAATCGCTGGAGCAGTTGGTTTTCCCGCGCAGCCCGCAAACCGGCGACACGTACGAAGGCGCGGCGGAAGCCGATTACGACTCCGCGTTCAGCCGCGTGGCTCTGAGAAATTCCTGAGCGAGAGACTGTTTCCCAATGTCCACGCACGAAAGCGGAGAGAAATTTTCTTTCCGCTTTTTTTCGTTTGATATGTTATATTTTTTGCCGATGAAAAAGTTTTACCGAATCTCAGCTTTTATTTTCCTGACGTTTTTATTTTCGTGCAATCAAAAGGGTTATATGAAAATTGAAGAAATTCCGCTGCCGCCCGAAGCGCGGGCTGACACTATCGAAGGCAGGTACGAAATCGAGCTGGACGGCGCGACCAACTCGATTCTGAGCGAATTGAAAAAGAATTACGGCAAAACGCAGGAAAAAATTCTGTTTTTGCCCGGCGAAACCGAGGCGTCCGAAATCTTTGAATTTTACGAGCCGAAGCTTTCGAAAAAAGGTTTTTCCGCAGACCGGAGCGTCCCGGCGGGCAGCCGAAATTATCAGCAGAGAGTCTGGCGCAGCGACGGCTGGTTCGGCGGCGGGCAAGGCGTATCGGTTGCCGTTATCGACGCCGGAAAAGACGCGGCAGGCAATGCGATAAAGTTTTTAGCCGTTTACCTGGCGGAAAAGTAAATTTTAAAATGCGGTTTACGATTAAAGAATTTTTGGAAAAGCTGCCTTTGCCCGCCGATGAAAAATGGAAAGACGGCGTTTGGGACGTCGAGCCGTTTGAAAAGGGAAACGTCACGCTCGTGTTTTTCGCGCCTCGCGGCGCCGATTATCAAACTTTTCACGAAAAAGACGAGTTTTATTTTATCGCGCGCGGCGCGGCTGAATTAATC
>DATHBC010000446.1:0-2081 GCA_035296345.1 Pyrinomonadaceae bacterium
CAGTTCTCAGTTCTCAGTTCTCAGTTCTCAGTTATTCCGTTGGCTTTTTCACTTCGGCTTTGCGCTCGTCTTCAAAAAGAAGCGGCGCGACCAGCGGTTTGTAGCTTTCGGAAATTTTGATATAGGATTCTTTTCTCAAGGTCGCCATAAACTTTTTCCGCTCTTCCGGCAGGCGCTCGTAAGTCATCGCTTTGCGCACTGCGTCGTCGTCGAAGACCGATTCGCTGCTCGCTTCCTGACGCGCGTCGACGCGCAGGATTTCGACGCCTTCGTCGATGCGAATCGGGTCGGTTACGCCGCCGACTTTGGCGGCTTTAAGCTGCACGGCAAACACTTCGGTCAGTTCATCAAGCTTGAAAGTTTGCAGCTTGCCTTTGGTTTCTCTGACGTTCGGGCGCTCGGAATTTTCGACCGCGAGTTTGGTAAAATCCGCTCCGGCGCGCAATTCTGCGACGAGCTTTTTGGCTTTTTCCATGACGGCATTTTCGTCGCGTCCGGCAAAGCTCAGAAAGATTTCCGAAAGCGTGACGGTTGCCGGCTTGGAAAACTTCGCCTTGTTTTTTTCGTAATAATCCTTGATTTCCTTGCTGGTCAGCCCGAAATATATTTTCGAATCGACCTCGCGCTGCAAAACGTAATCGCGCGTGATTTGCTTGCGCCACGCTTCGCGCAGCTCGTCCGGGTCAATTCCGGCTTTGCGCATTTCGGCTTTTAAGGCTTCGAGCGTTTTGATGTTCTGCTCTTTCATAATTTGCAGAAAACGCTGGTTCAGGTCGCCTTCGACGTCGACGCCGAGCTCTTTGCCTTTTTGCAGAATAAGTTCTTCGTTGATGATGTTGGCGATTAATTCGCCCTGACGGCTTTCGACTTCCGCCCTGGCGGCTTCGGGCGTCTTGCCCTGACGGACGAGCCCGTCGATGGCTTC
The DNA here is from genome assembly GCA_035296345.1 of Pyrinomonadaceae bacterium. Classification (GTDB taxonomy): domain Bacteria; phylum Acidobacteriota; class Blastocatellia; order Pyrinomonadales; family Pyrinomonadaceae; genus JALZHR01. Next base: position 926 of record DATHBC010000446.1, read on the forward strand.
TTTCATCTCGCGCTTGATGCGTGAAAGCGTCACGACGCCTTCGTTGACCTGCGCGATGACTTCATCGATAACGACCGGCTCGCTCTCCTGCGCAAACGCTGAAAAAACGGGGAAAAATAAAACGGCAACAAGAAAAATTGCGGAGTTTATAAACTTCACTGCTCTGACTCCTTTGGGTTTTTGACAAAAATTCATTCAGAAATAGTAATTACAATAGGGAATTGTTGCAACCTTTGATGCCGGAAAAGCCGCCTGGGGTTTCTTTCAATCTTGGAAATTTCGAGGATTTTGGAAACTTAAAGCGTTTTGACGTTTTTTATAAATGGTTCTTTTCTCCTCTTTTCCAACGCCCGCCGAAAATTTCCCATGAACAAAAAATGTCCCCGGTGCAATTTAACCAACTTTTCCGCCGCGACGAAATGCAAACGCTGCGACCTTGATTTAATCAGGCTCAAACCCGCCGCTCGCGCGGCGGCGATAAACGTCGAAAACAAAAAAACGTCGCTCGCGACACGGATTTTCCGCCGCGCGCTCGTTTGCGCCGCCGTCTGTTTTCTGGCGCTGCTGGTCTTTTACCTGTCGCTGATTACGACGGCTAAAAGATTGAATTATAACGAGAAAAAGCGTATCGAAAGCGCCATCAGAGTGCTGGAGGAAAAGGAATTTTCAAATGAAGCCTTCGTGCTCAAATATCTGACGACTTATCGCGCCGAAGACAACTGGCTCAACGCTTCGACGCGCGAGGAAAACGCTTATGCGGCGACGAATTTTCCGTTTGAGATAATGACGATTTACCCGGATTTCTTCACCTACGCGAGCGACGACACCGACGCCGCCGCAATCCTGCTGCACGAGGCGCAGCATCTTTTCGGCAAAGACGAGCGCGAAGCCTACGAGTTTGTCTGGAAAAACCGCAAACGCCTGGGCTGGACGTACGAAACGCACCACAATTCAAAAGTCTGGGAAAACACGCGCCGCCAGACGACGGAAATCTGTCCCGAGCTTTTCCAGTGCAAAAACAAACCCGGCGGAGATTGTACCGAATAAAGGTGATGTGAATCAAGAGTAGAAAATCAGACGAATGAATAAGCCTTATCTTTGCGTTCTTTGCGCCTTTGCGGGAAACGATTTATCCCGCAAAGGCGCAAAGAGCGCA
>DATHBC010000447.1:0-5332 GCA_035296345.1 Pyrinomonadaceae bacterium
TCCAGAAAGTTAAATTTCCGCGATTTCGTAAACTTCGGTTATAATCTCTCCAGTTGCGGACGCGGTATTTCGGTTTGTTTTTCATCGCAGAAAAATTCTACCATTTTACTGTTTCCGCAACCTTTTTATGCAACAACGCCATTCGTAATTCTTAATTTTTAATTCTTAATTGATTAAACCGCTCGCTGATTTTCAGCCGTTTTCACGGTTTTATAGCCTATTTGTTTGAGAGCCGTTTCCGTGCCTTTCAGCAAATCGTCGATATGCTCCATCTTCTGCACGCCGATGACGAAAGCGTCGACGACGCCGGATTCTATCTGGAATTTGAAGCAATCTTCCGGCGTCAAGGCTTTTTCGCCCTCGACCAGCGAACCCTGACCGACGACCTTCATGCCGATCATGCCCTGACCTTTGCGGCGCATTTTTTCAAACAGCGCGCCGGCGGTTTTAACGTCGGCGTCCATGTGCGACTCGCGGCTGTTCCAGCGCACCTGATTGATTTGCACCCAATCGCTCGCCGCTGCCGCCTGAAGCGCGGCAAAGCTATGACAGGTGACGCCGCGCGCCCTGATTTTGCCGGCTTTTTCGGCTTCCTTGAAAACTTCCATCACCTCCTGGAAACGGCTCGTCCAGTCGCCTTCGGTGACGTTATGAATAATCAGCGAATCGATGTAATCGGTCTTCAGCTCCCTGAGAAAACGGTCGATGTCCTCGCGCGCTTCTTTCGCCCGGCGGCTGTTCGTTTTGGTTTGAATCACGTATTTGTCGCGCGCCACGCCTTCCATCGCCGTTTTGAAAAAAGGATGCGAGCCGTATTGGTCGGCGAGGTCGAAAAAATTAATGCCTTTGTCTAAAGCGTAGCGAATCTGCCGGGTAAATTCTTTTTGCCCCAGACGGGTTTGATTCGATTGGCGCGCCCAGCCGCCGCTGCCCGTGCCGATGCCAACTAAACTGACCGTGACGCCGCTTCTGCCGAGCGGAACTTTATCGGTCGGACTTTTTATCGCGGGATTGATTATAAAATCATTGTCGCGCCGAAACTGGCTTCCGGCGTTTCGCCCGTTCCACAAAAGCGCGCCCGCCGCCGCCAGCCCGGTTCCGCCGATGACCGCACTGATAAACTTACGCCGATTTACTTTGCTCATCGTCGCTCCTTCTCAATCGAATTTCACTCTGCTCGGAAGCGTTTTGCTAATAATGTTATTCAATCCCGATAAATGTTTCAATCAATTATCTCGCCGCCTGCAAAGTCGGGCAGCCGAACGCTTAGCGAATTCCGATTCATTTCATCGACATTTTATTTGTTAGGCTGCGTTTTCATAAAATCGACGGCGCGCCTGATGATTTCCTGTTGCGGCTTAACTTCTTAAAGTCTGATTTTAATTCCGCCGTTAAAAACCCGTCCTTCGGTGTGCGTGTAAATCTCGCTGAAAGTCGGATTTTGATGCGGCGGGAAAACGACCGCTCCGAAACGGCTCTGGCGCGTGTCGGTGATATTTTCGGCGTTTATAAAAAGACTGTATTTGCCGAAGTTCTTTTCCCCGAAGATTCCCAAAACCCAGTAAGATTTGGTTTTGAAGCGATTGCTCAAAAACTGTCTGCCCGTGTAATACGCCTCGATGCCGGCTTTAAAGTTTTCCTCTTTCTCGAAAAGCAGCGCCGAGTTCAGCTTGCTTTTCGGCGTCAGCGGCAGAAATTGATTGCCCGCCAGATATTTCGCCTTCGCGCTCGTGTAAGTATAACCGGCAAACAATTTTATAATGTCGTAGGAAGCTCGCAGATTCGTTTCGAATCCGGCGCTTCTGACCGGCTCGGCGGCGTTTGCGAAACTGAAAGCGCCGCCCGCGTTTTCCCGCAAAACGAGCGGATTTTCAATCTCGGTGTAAAAGAACATCTGATTGATGGAATAAGAAAACTTCTCGCCGACCGTATTCCGGTAATTGACGTCGAAAGTTCCGCCGCGGCTGCGTTCGGCTTTCAGGGCGCTGCCGACGGGCAGAACGTTTCGGAAAAGCAGGGTTTCGGCTTCTTCCGTAAAAATGCTCGGAGCCTTGTAGCCTAATCCGACGCCGAAGCGGCTGCTCAGATGCTCGGTGAATCTATACAGCACGGAAACGCGCGGCAAAGCGAACACGCCGTAATCCTTAACCGCGTCGAGCCTGAAACCGGCTTCGAGCGAGAGCTTTTCCGTCAGGTCGAAGCTGTCCTGCACGTATCCGCCGAAGGTGGTTCTGGTTTCGTTTCGCCCGATTGAATCAGGGCTGACCGTATTTTCCCTGAAACGGTCGTAAACCGCGCTGAAGCCGAAAACCAGCGCGTGATTTTTGACCGGATGAAAATACGAAACGTCCGTGTAGGAATTGAACTGTCCGCCTTTGAACGAATAATTCGGAATCTCGATTTCGCGATTGAAAAACGCGACGCTCTGCCGGGCGATAATTTTTCTGCCGCCGGAAAAATCACGGTCAAGCTGCACGGTCGTGATATTGCGCAGCGAATCGTTATTTTCGAAATATCGATGAAAATTATCCGCTCGCCCGCGAATAACGAAAACATCGCCGCCCTGACGGTTCTGGTAGGTGGTCGAATTTCCGAGCATCAGGCGTGTTTTCGCGTCGGCGGAAAAGAAAAGACGCGGGTTTATGTTGAACGAGAGAGTTTTCGGCAGCTCGGTAAAATCGTCGTCGTCGGCGTCGTATTCCTTCTGATAATTGAGCGAACCGAGAAAGGTGTAACCGAGACGGCTGAGCTTGCGGGAATTGAAAATGGAAAAGTCCGTTCCGAGCGCCGAAGTCTGGTTAAAAATCATCGACGTGACCGGCTCGTCCTGCGGCTCTTTGCTGATAAAGTTGACGACGCCCGCTATCGCGCCGCCGCCGTAAAAAGTCGCCGAAGGACCTTTGATAATCTCGACCTGTTTCAAATCGAGCGGCGGAATGTCCAGCAGGCTTAAGCTGCCGGAAAAGCCGCCGAAAGCCGGAAAACCGTCTTTTAAAATTTGCGTGTATCTGCCGTCCAGTCCTTGAATGCGAATGCTTTGGGTGTAGGATGTAGCCGAAGTTTGCTGGACTTTGATTCCCGTGCTTTCATTGAGAATCATCGAAACGTTCGACGAGCGCATATTGCTTTTTTCGTCGATTTCTTCCTCGTCGATGGCTTCGACGCGCGTCGGCTCGTCGTCAATCTCGCGCCCCGTCCGCGTCGAAGTTATGACGACTTCGCCGACCTCGTTGACTTTGAGAAAAATAACTTTTTCGCCCGCGTCCGGGATGGGAAAAGTAACGTTTAGCTGCTGAATTTCATAGCCTTCGGCGACGATTTCGATAATCTGCTCGCCGTCCGGGATGTTGTTCAGCTCAGCCCTGCCGGCGGCGTCGGTAGTCGCGGAAATTTCGCTGCCTCTGACGGAAACCTTCGCGCCGGCGACCGCCTTTTTGGTTTCTTCGTTTTGAACCGCAGCTTTGAATGTATTTTGCGCGTGGGAAATCTGCGCCGACAGCAGAACGGCGAAAAATGTAAAAAATAAAATTACTTGTTTCATTAAAACAGGATAGCCGCTGAGCAACGGCGAAAGCGAGCCTTCCCGCGCTTCAATTCATTTCCGGCGGCGCAGCCGCGCTCGTTTATGGTCGTGATGCGGACTGTCGCCGGTCGAGGCGTCCGTGCGGCGGCGACCAGAATAATTTTCGCGAAACCATCGCCGGGAGCATTAACTCATCAGTTTCATTTTTCAGAAATCCCGCCTTTCGTAAAACACTATCGTTTAACTTTGAATTATACGAAATCGGATTCCGGTTAAAAAATTATAATGTCGCAAAAAGAAAAAGCACCTATTTGCGTAAGTGCTCGAAGAAAATATTGGTGGAGATGAGGGGGGTCGAACCCCTGACCTCTGCATTGCGAATGCTTTTCCACGCACTGAACCTATTTCAGTGTATCAACATTTAATTACATTTTACGCGGGTTGCAGCCAATTCATTGAGCATTTTACACAGCCTATTTTTACCTGTTGAGACTCATCATTGTCCCAAGTTTGTCTCAAGTTTGATTTTATGCCTTTTGATTTTCGCACTATCATAAGCTATTTTGAAGATTGAAGGTTCATTAAAGTATTGGCATCAAGAGTTTCGACTTCAATTATCCTTACCTTAATATTATTCATTTACTTTCCAAACATAAATGCCTTTTTTGTTTATGTATCCGCCGTGTTCTCCTTCGGTGACACCGGCTAAACCATTTTCAAAAAAACCAGCTCCATCAAATCTTGGCGGAATCTCAAACTCTCCTGTTTTGTCTATGAAGCCCCATTTCCCATTTTTTTTAACCGCCGCCAATCCTTCTTTAAAGAATTGTGCCTCTTCAAATTTTGGCGGAATAACAAATCTGCCGGTGGTATCGATAAATCCGTATTTATTATTCTTTTCTACAGTCGCCAGCCCTTCCAGGAAATTATAGGCGACATCAAATACCGGAGGAATTACCATCTTACCCGCCGGATTGATAAAGCCCCATTTACCTCCCTTTTTAACGGGAGCTAAACCCATCTCAAATGCATCTGCGTCTTCAAATTGGATAGCTATTACTTCGCGTCCGGTTTTATCGATGAATCCCCATTTGCCATTTAATTTTACGCGCGCCAAACCTTCGGAAAACGAACCGCATGAATCATATTTAAAGGGGATTACGGTTTGACCTGCATAATTTATAAATCCTTTTTTATTATTCAGTTGAACGACGGCTAAACCCTCGCTGAAAGGACCGGCATTATCATATCGCGCCTTAATGACGAGCTCTCCCGATTTGTCAATATAACCCAGTTTACCACTGTCGGTAATTACCCGCGCGAAGCCTTCCGTAAAATCATATGCGTACTTAAAAATCGGCGGTATTTTTATCATCCCGGTAGCGTCGATATACCCGTATTTATATTCGATACCGACGACTGCCAAACCTTCCTCGAAACGATATCCGGAGTGGAATTTAGGCGGAATGACGAGATTTCCGCTGTTATCGATATAACCCACTTTTTCATTGATATTTACCGGCGATAAACTGTCACCGGTAAAATCCTGCCCGCCGGCATAAGACGAAAAAATCGTGCAGATTAAAACTGTCAAGATAGTTTTCAAATATACTTTTTTCAGATAACTGCGCTTTCCTATTGCGCTGCAGATACCTGAAAAATTTCTATATTTCAAAAACCATGAGTTTCCCGGAAGATTAAGTCTTTTTAAGTGTAAATCGATATTTGACATCGTAGGCGCCTTCCTTATATTAGTTTTAGTTTACAGATTATGCCGTTGTTTCCGCTACCATATTTTCTATAAATATA
>DATHBC010000448.1:0-3431 GCA_035296345.1 Pyrinomonadaceae bacterium
ACGGCTCCGCCTCGAAGGAAGTTTTTTCCTTTAACGACGCGCCGAAAGATTTAAACGCGGAAGCCGAATTCGATGTCGTCTACGCCGGCGGAACGCTCGGTCTGCTGCACGCGGCGGTGATGGCTTGCGCGCACAATCGAAAAGTCCTGGTTTTCGACGCGCACACGGTCGGCAAAACGCATCGCGACTGGAATATCTCGGACGAAGAATTGCGGGAACTGACCGCCGCCGGGCTTTTCACGCCGGAAGAAATCGAAAAAGCGGTCGCCAATCGCTACCGCACGGGTTTCGTAAAATTCTACGAGGCGAATTCCAGAATAAAAACGCCGCCGCTTTTTATGGAAAACGTTCTTGACGTGGCGCTCGAAGCCGATAAGCTGCTGGACTTAGCCGTTAGAAAACTCAAAAAAACCGGCTCGGAAATCATCAATAATTTACGCTTCGTTCACGCCTACGCGCAAAAAGAAAAAGTTCTGGTCGAATGCCGGGACGAGAAAACCGGAAAACGCCGCCTTTTTTCCGCGCGGCTTTTCGTCGATGCGACGGGCACGAACTCGCCCGTTTCGCGGCAGTTAAACGCGGGAAAATCAATCACGCACGTGTGCCCGACGGTCGGCACGCTCGCCAAAGGTTTTCAGAAGGGAAGCGAGCCGGACGCGGTCGATTTTTCGGTCGGCGAAATCCTGGTTTCGACCGAAGATATTTCCGACGACAGGCAATTGATGTGGGAAGGCTTTGCCGGAAATCCTCGAAAAAACGAATACACGACGTATCTTTTCTTTTACGATTCGGTCGATTCACGCGCCGACAAATCCCTGTTTCGCCTGTTTGAAGAATATTTCGAAAAACTGCCGCGCTACAAGACGAAAACCAAAGGCTGGAAAATCGTCAAACCGGTTTTCGGCTACATTCCGAGCATTCATCATCACGGCTGGCGCAGCGTCAAAAAAACGGCGTCCGAGCGGATTCTGCTCATCGGCGATGCGGCGGGTTTATCCAGCCCCCTGACGTTTTGCGGTTTCGGCTCGCACGTGAGAAACCTGCGAAAACTGACCGGCTTGACCGAAGAGGCTTTGCAGGCGGACGCGCTGGACGGAAAATCTCTGTCGGAAATCAACGCCTACGAGCCGCGCGTCGCGCAGATGGCGAGCCTCGCCGAATTTATGCGTCCCGCGAAAAAAAGCCCGCCGACGGCGGTCAACGAAACGATGAACGCCGTCATGATGGCTCTCAGCCAATTGGACGGAAACGTCCGCCGCGAGATGTTTCAGGACAGAATTTCCTTCGCCAATTTCCGCAAGCTTCTGCGTAAAACCGCGACGATTCACCCGAAAGTTTTCCGCCTCATGTTCGACCATCTCGGCGCAAGCGGCGCATTCTGGTGGATTGCCAACATCGCCGAAGCCGCGCTGCACGAAAGAAAATCTTCCAATAACGGGAAAAATTAACAGGATAAACAGGATTTACAGGATAAATTGTAAGCGATAAACGCGCTGAGTGATTAATAGAATCATTTCAGCGTTTATTATTTCTCTTTATCCTGTCTATCCTGTCCATCCTGTTTGAATAACCCTTCTAAAAACTCTTTCGTTTTCCGGTAAATCTCCGCGTCTTCGGAAGCGCGCGCGCCCGCGATATTCAGGCTTTCACAGCGAGTAAGCGAGTCAAGCCGGATTTTTGTTTTCTCGACTGCCCGTTCAGTCGTCAGTTCGGAAAAATCGACGTGCAGAAAAGGTTTCCGGTGTTTTTCGGCAAATTCTGCGGTGAGCTTCGAGCCGCCTTTCAACTCGCCGTGCGAAAAAATCAAAGTCGCGTCCGAGCCAATGACGTTCAATTCGGTTCTTTCCGCCGGGTTTTCCGTTTCGGTTTCAACCAGATTCGGGTATTTTTCGCCGATTCCGCCGTCTTCCGCCAGCCGGTTTTTCGGCACGAAGCCGCCGCTTTCGATTCGGTTTTCGAGCGCAAAATCAAGGGCGGCGCGGTCTGCGCCCGTCTGCCCGCCGGAGATTATTCTGCGAATTTTCATGATGAAGAATCAGCCGCGAAAGGACACGAAAAAAGAAATTCGCCGCGAATAACACGAATAACACGAATTATTTTATTGTTTTCATTCGTGCAGTTCGCGACAATTCGCGGCTGATTTTTCTTAATTCTTTTTCGTGTTCTTTCGTGTCCTTTCGCGGCTCATCACTCTTTGACTTTTTTCGGCGCGTCTTCGTCCGCCTCGGCTGCGGCGACCAGTGCCTGGCGTTTTTTTACGGCGTTTTGCAGGGCTTTGCCGGCGTCCGCCAGCTCGACATTAGTGGACAACACGCGCGAGACTCTTTTCGGCAGAAGCATCGGCGCGATTCCGGCAATCGAATCCGCCAAGCCGACAATATCGCCGCCGCCCGACCAGTTATCGCGCACTACGCCTGCGTCCGAGCGATTAATCAGGCGCAGAAGCGTCAGCGCCACCAGATAAATATCGTCGACCTGCCCGATAAACGGGAAAACGTCGGGTATGAAATCCAGCGGCACGATGACGTAAATAATCGCCGCCGCGAACAGGGCTTTTTCGGCTGTCGGCACGCGGCTGTCGGTCAAAAGCCTGCCGAGCAGCCGCACGAGATTCGGCAGAAACATCAAAAGATTCGACATTCGGCTCTTTAACTGCGCTTTTTCCTTGCGCGTCGGCTTTTCGGATTTCGCTTTCACAGGCTTGGTTTCGCTCATCGGATTCATTCCCCTTAACATTTAACATTTAACATTTATCTGTTTCCGGCTCTCGGTTTCCGCCGAACATTTCACTGCGCCTGATAAATGATAAATGATAAATGATAAATAATAAATACTTCACGCCGCTTGATAAATGATAAATGTTAAATGTTAAATGTATCTTATGATTCTCGAAAAAATCCGCCGCCGCGCCGCCGCCAATCCGCAGCACGTCGTTCTGCCCGAAGGCGAGGACGCGCGCACCGTGCAGGCTGCCGAGATGTGCGCCCGCGACCGCATCGCCCGCGTAACGCTTATCGGCAGTGAAGAAAAAATTCGCGAAGCCGCCCGCGCGTCCAATGCCAATCTGAACGGCGTCCGGATTCTCGACCACCGGAAAGCGTCCGATTTCGGCAAAATCGCGCAGTTTTACCACGAATTGCGCCGCGCCAAAGGCGTCACGCTCGAAGAAGCCGAGCAGGTTGTCAAAGACCCGCTTTTTTACGGCAACCTGCTCGTCCGGCTCGGGCAGGCGGACGGCTCGGTCGCGGGCGCGACCAATACGACGGCGCACACGGTTCGCGCCGCCCTGCACTGCATCGGCGTCCGCCAGGGCTTTAAAACCGTTTCCAGCTTTTTCGTGATGGTCGTGCCCGACGGAAAATTCGGTCACGAAGGGGCGATGATTTACGCGGACTGCGGCGTGGTGATTGAGCCGAACGCGGCGGAACTGG
>DATHBC010000449.1:0-4498 GCA_035296345.1 Pyrinomonadaceae bacterium
GTTTTCGGAACAATCAGCAAATTCTCGGTTTTTACGGATTTCGTTTATCGCTCCGGAATTTTCATTCCCGGCACGCCGAAACCGGTCAGCGCGCCGTTTCGACTGGAAATTCCGAACGTCGGCTTGACGCTGGTAATCGCGGGCGTTCTGTGTCTCGGCGTGATTGTCAGTTTCCTGATTTATCTTTATAAAAACAATGAAGCCGCGAAAAAAATCGGGCATATTCTGCTGAAGCTTTCGCTCGTCGCGCAGATTCTGGCGATTGCGTTTCTGGTTTCGGGCATAAAATCGACGACCGACGTCAACGCTCGTTTGCAGCAGCAAATCGGCACGGATTCCAAAGAATACATCACGGCGGGCAGAGCCATCGGCGAACGCCGGCAGATGTCTTTTCAGGAATTTTCGCAAATCACGCCCGCGCAGTTCGAGCAAGCCGGAAAACAATATTTGCAGCAAAACGGCTCGCGGATGTATCTCAGCCTGAACACGAATCCGGTCGAGCTCGCCGGTTTGATTACCGCTTTCACGGGATTGTTTTTCGTGCTTTTGTTCAGCTTTAAAACCGACAAGCTGCGCGAAAGACTTCCCTCTCTGGATTCGCTCGACGGCTTGATGTATAAAACGGCGTGTCTCGCCTTTGCCGGGCTGGCGATGCTTCTGATTACCGGCGCGATTTGGGCGAACGAATCGTGGGGCAGACCGTGGGGCTTTGACTCGAAGGAAACCGGCGCGCTGATTGCGTGGCTGACTTACGCGGCATTCCTGCACACGCGAATCTCGCGCGGCTGGACGGGCAGAAGTTCGGCGTATTTTGCGATTCTCGGCTTTTTATTAGTGATTTTTACATATCTGGGCGTCAGCTACCTGCTGCCGGGATTACATAGCTACGCGTAAAAACAGCCGTCAGCTATCAGCCGTCAGCGGTCAGCTTTTTTCTGATTGCTGATGGCTGACGGCTGACGGCTGACGGCTTATATATGAACAAGCAAGTTATATTATTTACGATTATCGGGATTCTCGCGGGCTTCGGCGGCGGTTTTTTTCTGGCGAACCGCATTAATCGCGATGCGGCAATGCAGGCGCAGGCGTCTCCCGTTCAGCAGAATCTTCCGGGCTTCGCTGCCAATCAGCCGCCTTTTACCAATCCGAACGGCGGAGGCGGCGCGACTGCGCAGGTGACCGAAGCCATCGAGCGCGCGAAGAACGAGCCGGATAATTTCGAAGCGCAATATGCGGCGGCGAATATGTATTACCAGATTGACCGCTTTGCCGAAGCCGTTAAATATTACGAAAGCGCCAACCGTATTCTGCCCGACCATTACCAGACGCTCGTCCGGCTCGGCAATTCAAATTACGGCTTGCGAAATTACACGGAAGCCGAAAAATGGTATGCGCAGGCTTTGAAAATCAAGCCCGACGACGTGGACGTGCGCACCGATTTCGGCACGACGTTTTTCCTGCGCGAGCCGAAGGATTTCGAGCGCGCGATAAAAGAATACAGAATCTCGCTCGAAAAAAATCCGAACCACGAGCTGACGCTGCAAAACCTGTGCGCGGTTTTTGTAGAAAAAGGCGATATGCAGAATTTGCAGGAAACGCTCGTCAGGCTGGAAAAGGTCAACCCGCAGAATCCGATTATTCCGAAATTGAGAGAGGAAATCAGCCGGAAAAGCTGAGAAATGCGGAATGCGGAATTAGTTGTGAATTATGAGCTTTGCGTCGTGAATTTTAAATTGATGATTTCCGGCAGCTTAAAATTTAAAACTTAAATCTCACAACCTTTTTTCATTCCGCATTCCGCACTTTGCATTCCGCATTTAAAATGCTTTTCGCATTTTTTATTCAATCGTCATTTTGGCAACGTTCAGAATCGAATGCCGCTCTATTTTTCCGTCTTTTAAAACGATTGTCAGCATTCCTTTATTATCGACGTTGACGCGCGAGACTTCGCTCATCGGGCGTTCGAGCGTCGTGCCGTCCTTAAACTGAACAATCAGGCGAACGTCGGCAAGCGGATTCGGCGCGGGTTCTTTCGGCGTTTCGTTTTTGGTCGGTTTCGGCGTCGAGCCGGCTTCAGCGTCAGCCGGAGTTTTCGTTTTCGCCGTTCTCGTCGTTGTTCTTGCGGTGGCTGGCGCGGCTCTGCGACGGCGCGGAGTTCTTATCTTTACGGGAGTTTCTTCGCCTGCTTTCGGCTTCTCTTCCGTGACGGCGACTTTTGCGGATTTTTCTTCTTCTTTTTCGGCTTCCTCGCTTGCCTTGTTTTCTTCCTGTTTAGGCGTTTCTTCCGCGGCGGACGGATTTTCCGTCTCGGATTTCGCGGTTGTTTCTTTCGGCTGCGGCGTCGGTTTCGGTTTGATTTCGATAATCGTGCCGACGGAATTTACGCGCACGCCGCTGTTTTCGTTCGGTTTGATTTCGGGAAGTTTCGGTTCTTCGGTTGCGGCGGTCGCAGCAGGTTCGAGCGGGACGAAGCTGCCCGCAAATTTAATGCTGAACGTCGCCGGATTGTCGTTCGGCGTGCGTCCTTCGATTCTTAAAATCAGCTTTTCCGGTTTTCTGAGGTAAACGACGCGCCCGGTTTCGGTCGTGCTGTCGCCCGCGTAAAGACTGATTTTCGTCAGCGGTTTGAGGCTGCCCGCCATAAAAACGTCGATGTCGCCGTTTAAATTCGTCGCCGTCACGTTGATAAAAACATCGCCCTGCGTTCCGCTGAAAGCGTAAAAATAATTCGTCAGGCGCGCGTCACCGACATCGCGCGCCGAAATTTTTCCGCTGATTTCGCTGGTCGTCACCGGCGTCGGAAAATCCTGGTTGGTCGATTGCGCGTTGACGGAAAGGCAAAACGCAAAGTGCAAAATGCAAAATATAAACCGCAGATTTTGAATTTTGAATTTCGAATTTTTCATTTAAGTCAGCTCTTTCCGCCAGTGTATCAATCGTGAAGTCTCAGTATAACCTAATTTCGAATGGGCTTTAACACTTAAATCGTTGCCGATTTCCGAATCCGAAGCCATTTCGATGCAGCCTTTGCCGCGCGCCCATTTTTCCGCGCCGCGAACCAGCTCGCGACCGACGCCGAAACGGCGATATTCCGGCTCGACGAACCAGCCTTCGAGATAGCCGACGTAATCGGTCGCGCAGTCTTCGACAAACGGGCGAATGCTCGCTTCCAGAAAACCGACGAGCCTGCCGTTTTCCGTTTCACCGACTAAAACGAGCTGCGTTTCCGTGTGCTCGAAAATATCCAGCATTTCCTCGCGATGCTCTTTGTCGCTGGCTTCGTCCCAGAGCAGCTTGCGCAGGCGAAACCACTCCTGGAAATCTTTTTCTTCAAGCGGGCGCACTCTGAATTTTGTGTCCGTCCTCGTGGTCATTGGAAAATGATTCTAACAATCTTACGGCAAATGAACAAACGTTTTTATTTTTGCGACCTGATTCGAGCGGAAAACAAAAAAGCCGAGCCTCAAGGGTGAGACCCGACCTTTCCGTCTTCCACTAAATTAATAGTTTACTCGGTTGCGTTCGGAGTTGCAACTCTATCCTGCAAAAGTTCCAGAGCTTTTTTCAACTGCACGTCTTCCTGCTGAACCGGCTTCGGCGTCGCCTGCGGCGAAGGCTGCGCCTGCGGGTTCGGCTGCGGCTGCGGCTCGTCGTCCTGCTCGGCTAATTCTTCCGGGTCGAGCGGTTCCGGTAAATCCGGACGCTTGACTTCGACCGAAGGCTTAACGCCGGAATTGGCGCGGTCGTCGCCCAGAAACGGTTTTCCGCTTGCCGAAGCCCATTTCGCCACGGTTAAAAGAAATCCGTCGCCGCCGCGCAGAGGAATCAACTGCTGCTCGGTTCCCGCGCCGAAGCTGCGTTCGCCGACCGTCTCGCCGCGCCCGCGGTCGAGAATCGCCGAAGCGACCACTTCGCCGACGCCCGAAGTTCCCAAATCAATCAGAGCGACCACTTTGCCGTCAAACAAAAAGTTTTTCGGGTCGGCGGTAAAGGTTTTCGTCACCTTGTTTTCGCGTCCGAGAATTTGCGCCAGCGTGCCGTCCCTGACGAAAAGATTGGCGACCGCGACGGCTTCTTCGATTTTGCCCGTCGCCACGCCGCGCAAATCGAGAACGATTTTCTGCACGCCCTGTTTTTGCAAATTCTGCACCTGGTTGCGAATGTCGGTCGCTTCGCCTTCGTCGAGGCTGAAAACTTTGATGACGCCGATTTTGCCCGCTTCGACCCTGGCTTCGGCTCCGGGAACTTTAAACGCCCCGCGCACGACGGCAAGCGTTTGCGGTTTCGCGCCGGCGCGCAAAACGCGAACGTTGACTTTCGAGCCGGCTTCGCCTAAAAGAAGCTGGCGCGCGTCGTAAAGCGAGATGTCGCGCGTCGCTTTATTGTCAATGTATTCAATAACGTCGCCGGCGCGTACCCCGCCTTCGTCAGCAGGCGACCCCTTCACAGGGGCGATTACATAAAGGTAGGAAGAGACCTGCGAAAGCTCCGCTCCGAT
>DATHBC010000450.1:0-2545 GCA_035296345.1 Pyrinomonadaceae bacterium
AGAGCAGCGAATCACTCGTGTAAAATTCCAACGGCATTAAATGCCGGCTCAATTATCCGGATTCGCAAAATACTCAAAACCGAAAGAAGCCGGCATCTTCTCCTCGGAAGTCGGTTTCGCCGAATCGAAAAACTACGTCTACAAGGTCATGAACAATTACCGCATCTACCGCGAGCTTTACACCGAAGACTTACAGCGCAAATAAAAAAGGCGGAAGGCGCGCGCGTCCGGCTTGGGCGCAGTTTTCAGCCAAAGATTCACAAAGAAAATAAGCCGGAACATTCCGGCTTTTATCATTTCAACCCGCTCAAAACCGCTCGTGTGTAAATCGAAGAATGTCTGGCGTAAGTCTGAAAAAGCGCGCGGCAAAAATGTCTCAAAAGTCGAATTTACGTTAAGGCAGAGCCGAAAAATTCAGCTCATGCGACTCCTGATTCGTTGTTAAACTCTGCGGCGCGAAGGCGAATTGTTTTTGCCGGACTTCTACTGCGTAACTCCTGTCTAATATCAACTCGTCAAAAATGTAATATCCGAAAGGATTACTCAAGGCGGTTTGGACAGCGCCGCGCGTCGTGTCGGTCGCCGTAATTCTCGCGCCGGAAATCGGGCGACCGCCCGCGTCCGTTACTCTGCCGCTCAGGTAGACGGGGATTCCGGTCGGCAGATACGCGATGCCGGGCACGTTCCCGAAGCCGTTCGCCTCTTGCGGCTGCACGTTATTTAAAGTGATGTTTCCGGTATCTCCGAAAAAGTTAAAAGTCGAAATTCGATTACCGCCGCCGAAGACGAAATTTCCCGCCTGATTAAAAACCAGCGCGCGGACATTACTTCCGCCGGACGGAGCATCCGCAGCATACATCAAAGTCGTGCCGCCGCCCGTTCCGTTAATTCGCACGGAAAACACGCGATTACCACTTGCCGAGGCGGCAATATACCTTTCGTTCGGATGCAGAGCGGTAGTAATAAATATCTGATTGGCGATAGGCGATTGATGAACAAACGCGGGAACGCCCTGACTGGTGGTAAAAACGCGTCCGATGGGCGGGGATGCGCTGCCGAAAAACCCGAAAATTCTGCCCTGCGAATCGGTCAGCGCGCCTGCGCCGACAGAAGGGCTGAAAGGCGAGCCAAACATTTCGGTCATCAAACCCGTCGTTTGGCTGACATTGAATCCGCGAAAAAAAGTTCCGCCGCCGGCAATCTGGTAGAAATAATTTCCGTCGCGGCTGAAAACCGTGTTGCTGGCGATTTCATTACTGACGTTAAACGGAAGAGTTTGCGAAAGAGTCGCCGAAGTCGGAGTAATCGCATAAATGCGTGTCGTCGAGTTTTGGAGCTCGTTGACGGCGAGCAGCGAACCCGAAGGATTCAGCTGCACCGAATTATAGACGCCGGCGGGAAGCTGAATCGGCGAAAAGGGCAGAACGGTCAGCGCGCCGTTCGCCGGATTGATGGAATAGGCGTTAACTCTGTCAGACCCGTCGGAGATAACGTATAAACGGTTATTTACCGGGTCGATATTCAGTAAATCGGTTTTGAAAGAAGAGTTGCTGCCCGCGCCGCCGGCGGCGACCGGAAATCCCGCGAGCGGCGTCAGCGCGCCGGTTCTTTCGTTGACCGAATAGCCGTAGATGCTGTTGCCCGTTTCATTATAAACGTAAAGAAAACCGGCGCGCGCCGCGTGCGGGAAAATTAATTGAAGCAGCAGGAGAAGACAAAAGCCGAATCGAACGAAACCGGTGAGTAAAGCCGCGCGTAAAACTTGTTTCATCATATTTTATGTCTCTTGTCTCGAAAAGAGTCGTTTTTGAGACAACATAATTATAACACCACGCGACGCGGGCTGTATTCGTTCGGCGGCTCGGCAAATTTTAATTATCCGGGCGAGATGTTTCGCCCTCGCGTCCATTGAATTGTTAGCCCGCCCGTTCATCAGAGGAAGCGTTTTCGCCTGACCAAACTCGCAACGCGATGATTGAAAAGACGAACCCGATTAACTCGACTATCATGCGGATTTGGTTTCCTGACTTCCACTGCTCGACACCGGCAACAATTTCGGCGGCTGGCAAATCGCCCGCAATGCTGTGTTGAAACACGCTGCCGATGAGTGGAATAAGATAGAGCATCAACGAAGCAAACAAAACGATAGCAGTTCCCGCCGACAGCGCAAGCCACTTTCTCGAACGACGGGCAGACTTCCAAGCCGCCAGAGTCGCGGCGATTGCCAGAACGACGAACAAAGGACCGAAAATCAGAAAGAACGGAGCGCCGCCTGCGCGCGGCAATTCCACGAACGCCTTGACGGATTCGGGCGGCGATGCGCTCCAGATTGGAATAATCATCGTCTCGTTGGCGAGTTGACCGCCGCACCAAATTCCCCAGGCGAAGATTGACGCGATTAAAAGTGCAGATGCTAATTTATTTCTCATACATATCCTCTCGGCGCGGTTTCAATCGAAGCGGGCTAACGGTTGAGATGACGTGGGGCGAAACTGATTAGAAGCCCGCTAAAGTTTAACGGACAAGTTTGATAACAAAGTCGCTG
>DATHBC010000451.1:0-8012 GCA_035296345.1 Pyrinomonadaceae bacterium
GCGGCTAAATCTCCGCCGAGGAAAAAATTTTGCCGTCAAACGTTTCGTCATCGCTGCTGCTCTGGCTGTTCTGCCTGACGTCGAATGTTTTAAAAAACTTAACGGAGACGGCGGGCGCGGTTTAAAAAAATCGGGCGAATGTAAATCAATCGAGCCGGGCGGAATTTTATGTGCGGAATAAACGGAATAGCATTTTCAAGCGAGACGCACCGCGTTGACGAGCGGGCGCTGCGGCGGATGCGCGACGTGATTTATCATCGCGGACCGGACGACGGCGGGATTTTCATCGAAAAAAACGTCGGTCTCGGTCACCGGCGGCTCGCGATTGTCGATGTTTCGCACGGCGCGCAGCCGATGTTCAACGAAGATGATTCAATCTGCATCGTCTATAACGGCGAGGTTTACAATCACGCCGATTACCGCGCGGAGCTGGAAGCCGTAGGTCACGTTTACAAAACCGTCTGCGATACGGAAACGATTCTGCATCTTTACGAAGAATACGGCGCGAAATGCGTCGAAAAATTGCGCGGAATGTTCGCGTTCGCAATCTGGGACAGGCGCAAAAAGGAATTGTTTATCGCGCGCGACCGGCTCGGCGTCAAGCCGCTTTATTACGTCCACGACGCGCGCGGAAATTTGTTTTTCGCCTCGGAAATCAAAGCGCTTTTAGAAGCGAACGCCGTCAAAGCGGAAATAAATTTCAGCGCTTTGCCCGACCAACTGGCGAATCACGGAACTAGCGGCGACGAGACTTTGTTTCGAAACGTCAAGCGCCTTTTGCCCGGTCACACGCTGATTTGGAAAGACGGGCGCGTCATAATCGAAAAATTCTGGGACGTTTCGTTCGAGCCGAAACACGCGGAAAAAAAGCGGGACGCGGAGTTTGTCGATGAGTGGCGCGAGCTTTTCCGCAAATCGGTCGAATTGCGCCTGATGGCTGACGTGCCGCTCGGAATGTTTCTATCCGGCGGAATAGATTCATCGGCGATTTGCGCGCTGATGGCGCGGATGGTCGATGAGCCGATAAAAACTTTTTCCGTCGGTTTCGGCGAGCGCAAAGCCAACGAGTTTGCCTATGCGCGCCTGGTCGCCGACACTTTCAAAACCGACCATCACGAAATCACTGTCACGCCCGAACAATTTTTTGAAGCTTTGCCGAAATTAATCTGGCACGAGGACGAGCCGCTCGGCTTCGATTCTTCGATTCCGCTTTATTTTGTCTCTAAACTCGCGCAGGAGCATGTCAAAGTTGTCTTGACGGGCGAAGGCAGCGACGAGATTCTGGGCGGCTACGCGCGCTACCAAAAAACTCTTTCGCTGTTGAAATACGGCGCGAAATACGAATCCATAACGCCGCGCGCGGTGCGCGATTTGGTCAAAAACAACGTCGCCGTTTTGCCTTTAAGCGGAAAACTGCAACGCACTTTTCTGGCGCGCGCCGCCGACATCGAAAATTTATATTTCGACAATTTCGCGATTTTTCCGAAAGAAATGCAGGCGCGGCTTTTGAGCGCCGAAACGAAGGAAAAAATCAAAGCGCCGAATCCTTATGCTATCCTGCAAAATTATATCGACGAAACCGACGCCCGGGATTTACTGGACAAGCTGCTTTATGCCGACACGAAAACTTATCTGCACGAGCTTTTAATGAAGCAGGATCAGATGTCGATGGCGGCTTCGATTGAATCGCGCGTGCCGTTTCTCGACCATCGGCTGGTTGAATTTACGGCAAAGCTCCCGACCGGAATGAAAATTCGCGGCGGCGAGACGAAATGGATTTTGCGCGAGGCGATGCGAGGAATTTTGCCGGACGAAATTTTGCGCCGCCCGAAAATGGGCTTTCCCGTGCCTCTGGGCGATTGGCTGCGGCATCAATTCAGATACGTTGTCGATGAATATGTGCTGAACGAGCGCGCCACCTCGCGCGGAATTTTTAATGCCGATTTCATACGTGATTTAGTCGCCCGCCACGATGCGGGCGAAGACCACACGCGACGAATTTTCCTTTTAGTTAACTTTGAAATATGGCTGCGACAGTTTGTTGAAAATTAGCGTTTCGGCACCGAATAAGTTAACGAGCACAAAATCCTTTACAATCGGCAGAGACAGGTGTTAGCATTTGTCAGCCTGCCCTAATCCAATCTAAAAAGGTAAATATTTATGTTAGACAGAAATTTCGTCAACGCATTGAAAAATTTGGTTAAGACAGGTTTTTCAATATTAATGCTGCCGCTGCTTTTTACCGTCGCCGGTTTATCTCAGTCGCCGGTTCCGACGCCGCCGTCGACGCTGGTCAGCACCCGATGCCCGGCTTACCAGGCACCGACGCCGGCGACTGCGCAGAGAACGCTTTATGTCGATTCGGTCAACGGTAACGACTCAAACAGTGGAACGTCGCTCGCCGCCGCCTGGCGAACTCTGGCAAAAGCAAATAACTCCGTAATACCCGGAGATTTAGTTTATTTAAAGGGAGTTTTCACCGACCAGTGGATACGTCCCGCACAATCGGGAACTGAACAAAACAGAATTACTTTCAAAAAACACCCGGAACATAACGCTGTTCTCAAAGCCCAGGACATCTCCGGCGGAGTCTTCGGCGTGGCTCTCAACAATCTGAGCTATATAACTATCGACGGGCTTGAGTTTGACAACGTTCCGACGCCTTTTCAGGTGACGGGACAGGATGGACACCATAACTGGTTTAGAAATCTTTACGTTCACACCAACGGAGCTTCGACTTTTAGAGACGGAGCGCATCATAACAGGGTGGAAGACTCCGTCTTCGTTAATCTCGGCAGCGATGCAGACAATAACAACGGTCCCGATGCGGTTAATCTGTA
This sequence comes from Pyrinomonadaceae bacterium, assembly GCA_035296345.1. GTDB lineage: Bacteria > Acidobacteriota > Blastocatellia > Pyrinomonadales > Pyrinomonadaceae > JALZHR01. The sequence continues at coordinate 2,841 of DATHBC010000451.1, forward strand.
TGGCGATGCGGATAACAACATTATCGTGCGTAATTACTTCGGCAATGCCGGACACGGAGCTTTTACCGTAATTCCTTATTCTTCCGGTTTAAGCGAAAACAATACGTTTGCCCAGAATATCGTTAATAACCAGTGGAGCAGTAATCTTATTCTCGGCGGCGGGTCAAGAGGAAATCTAATCGAATGCAACGAGATTAAAAACGCGACGCTGATTTCCACGCATAACTATGAGCGCATGGGCATTCAGGTCAGCGGCAAGAATGACATTATTCGCTATAATTATATTTACAAAAATAAAGGCGACGGTATTCTTATCACGGGTTACATTAATGGCTCGTATGTCCAGTATCCCGAAAATAATCACCTATACCATAACACGATTGCCTATAACGGCAGGTCGGGCGTTTATATGCACATAGCCGACGATTCCTCCAACCCTAACGCAAACGGCTATGTCAGAAACAATATTATCGAGAACAATCTTCTCTGGGGAAACGGAACCGGGACTTTTCCCTACGACCTTCCTTATGATGTGGTAGGAAACACTTTCTCGGCTAACAATCCGTGGGCGCCGGGTTTTACGGACGGAAACATTTTCAGATACAACAATGCCTCGAATCGCCCGTTCTTCGCCGTCTATCGTAAACCGTCGGCGGGCGGGAATTATGTTTATGATACGCCCGCGGCAGCTCAGGCGGCTAATCCGACGTGGACGAACAACAGGCGGGACAATCCGCTTTTTACCAACCCAGCGGCTAATGATTACTCGTTGCAGGCAGGCAGCCCGATGATTGACCAGGGCAGGATTATTCCCGGCGTGGTTTATAACGGAGCCGCGCCTGACCTGGGCGCGTTTGAAACCGGCGGGATGGCGCCGCCGTCGCCGTGCAGCTCGGCGCAGAAAGCGGTCGTGTTTCAGAGCACGGCGGGAAACGCCGCTGCCGGAACGATTCCGAACACTACGAAATATCAATCTATCGGCTCGCAGCGGGTAGAGATACGCCTGCGCGAGTATCAGGCGGGCGGCAGCACCAGAAATATTTTTTCCGCGCCCGACATCCAGATTGGATTTCTCGGTTCAAACAACAATCTGTATCTTTATTTCAGAAATCTGGCGGCGGAAATCTATTTGCAGACCTTCGGTGAAGTTGTAAACAACAAGATGGATTTAAAAATCCTGCTTAACGTCAATAACAACGGCTCGCAGACGACCGTCACGGCAAGCGCTTTCAGATTAAACGGGCAGTTGGTCGATACCGAATCGGTGGTTATTTCGTCGGCTAATATAAACGCGGCAAATGGAACGGTTCAGATAGGCGGCGCCGGAACGACCGGAAAATTCGATTATGTTCGCTGGAAAGCCGGCGCGTCCGCTTCGCCCGGCATGGTTTTCGGAGATAATCAAACGGTCGCGCCTGCGGATTTCGGCGGCTGGGAGTTTGAAAACAATCTGGACGACGCCAACGGCGCTATTAATTTAGCGGCTAACGGCACTGTTTCTTATGAAAATACGCCGGGCGCAAACTGTCCGAAAAGACTTTTCGATTATGACGGCGACGGCAGAGCCGACGTTTCCGTGTTTCGACCTTCGGACCATACCTGGTATCTGAATAACAGCACTAGCGGTTTTACCGCAGTTAATTTCGGGCTGGGCACGGACATTATCGCGCCGGGCGATTTCGACGGCGACGGAAAAACCGATATATCGGTTTTTCGTCCTTCGACCGGCTACTGGTATCGTTTGAACAGTTCAAACAATCAATTCGTCAGCGTTCAGTTCGGGACGAGCGGCGATGTGCCCGTGCAAGCTGATTACGACGGAGACGGGAAAGCGGATATTGCCGTGTGGCGACCTTCGGACGGCGGCTGGTATCGCATCAACAGCTCGAACGGGGCTTTCGTCGCCGGTCAGCTAGGCGTTTCGGGCGATAAACCGGCTGTCGGAGATTTTGACGGTGACGGAAAATCCGATTTAGCGGTCTTTCGTCCTTCAAACGGCACTTGGTTTATTGTTAACAGTTCAAACGGAGCGGCGTCGAACATTCAATACGGAAACGGCACTGACAAAATAGTTCCTGCCGATTATGACGGCGACGGCAAAACGGACATCGCCGTTTTTCGCCCGTCAACCGGTTATTGGCACAGGTGGAACTCCGGTAACGGGCAATATGTCGATATTCAATTCGGCGCTTCGGCGGATGTGCCTGCGCCTGCCGATTATGATAACGACGGGAAAGCCGATCCTGCCGTGTTCCGTCCCTCGACGGGAGCCTGGTATCTTCTGAGATCTACGGAAGGCTTTACCGGCTATGGATTCGGACTTAACGGGGATGTTCCGACGCCCTCGACTTATGTTCGCTAGTCTGGTTGAGAGGCTTGATTAACGCAATCAAGCCTTTCTAAAGCAATTGAGTTTTCTTTCTTCATCGGATATGGTCGGAAAAAACTGGACATTAATAATACCCTGCCTTGTCGGAATCGCTTTTTCTCTGGCGGCGATTTCGTTTTTCGGATGGGAAAAAGTAGAATTCGGTGACGCGGAAGACTATGTCAACGCGGCAAATTCTTTTCTGAACGGGACGCCATATCCATTGCGAAGCGTTTTTCACCCGATGTTTCGCCCGCCGCTCTACCCGATGTTTATCGCGGGTATCTGGTCGATTTTTCCCGAGAGCATAATCGCCGTCAAGCTGGGACAGGCGCTTTTGCACGGCGCGACGGTTTTTATCGCCTACAAAACCGTCTTTGAAGTTTTGCGAAAAGAAAAACCGGCTTTTCTCGGCGCGTTGGGTGTCGCCGTCAATCCTTTACTGGCGGCGCACACGGTCGATTTTTACACCGAGCCGCTGCATACTTTTCTGTGCGCCCTGGCGATGTTTCTGCTCATCAAATTTTTGCGTGACGACAGAGCTTTATACCTGAAAGCCGTCGGGGTCGGCTTCGTTTTCGGTCTGGCGACGTTGTGCCGCCCGGCGGTTCTGGGCGTGGCGGTCTGCGTCGTGATTGTGACGGCGTTGATGCAGTTGAAGGAAGCGAAACGCGCCAGGTATTTAACCGCCACGGCGGTGATGTTTTTCAGTATTTTCCTGACCGTTGCGCCCTGGACTTATCATAATTATCGCGCGACCGGCGAATTTATTCTGGTTAACGACGGCTTCAGCTACAATCTCTGGCTCGGCAATCTGCCCGAAACGATACGGCTTTACGAAGGCGGGTTTGCAAGCCGAGAAGAAAACAAAGCGTTTGCCGATTACGTCTGGGGCGAGGTGCAGGCGAAAAAACTCGCCGAGCTTGAACAGACCGACAATTACAGCTCGCTAAAATTCAACGAGAAGGAAAAAGTCTGGCGGCGCGAGGCAGTCGAAAATATGTCGCAGGATTACGGCTTGACCGCTCGCCTGATGCTCGGCAAACTGTGGTCGTTCTGGACGCCGTTTTTGAATAAATTCACTTACGGAAGCACGGTCGTCTGGCTGGTCGCTTTATTCGTTCTGGCGACATATTTTTTCGGCGCTTACGGAATGTATATTTTTTCGGGCGAAGCAGTCGGCAGAAAATATGTTATTCTGCTCGCGGTGACTTTTCTGGTCACGACCGCGATTCACGTTTTGATATTTGGTTTTGTGCGTTATCGCGTTCCGAATGTCGACCCTTATCTTTCAATGCTGGCGGGCGTCGCCTTATGGCGCGTCGCTGCGAAAATTTTCCCCAAGCTAAACTGAATTAGTCAATCTCCGAAGAAGTATGAAAATCGAATACGTTTGTCACGCCTGTTTACTAATCGAAACCGAAGATTTACGAATCGTCACCGACCCCTGGACGGACGGCTCGACTTACTGCGGGCAATGGCACGTTTTTCCGAAACCGGTCAATGCCGAAAAAATCTCTGCCGCCGACGCGATTCTCATCTCGCACGGTCACGAAGACCACCTGCACGAAGCGACCCTGAAAAAAATGCGAAAGACGGCGCGCGTGTTTTATCCCTACAGCTTTTTCGGCGGCGCGAAGGAATACATCGAAAGTCTCGGATTTGCGAACGTTAAAGAAGCTGTCACGTTTAAAAAATATAAGCTATCGCCGGAGACTGACGTGACTTTTATCATCAATTCGCACGACAGCCTGATGGTCGTCGAAAGCGGCGGTGAAGTTTTGGTGAACGTCAACGACGCGCTGCATTCTTCGCCGGAAAAAGTGATTGATTTTTATCTCGCCGCGCTGCGCGAGAGATGGCAAAAAATCGATTACGTGTTCTGCGGCTTCGGCGGCGCGAGCTATTTTCCGAACGCGATGCATGTTGCCGGAAAAGACGATTACGAAATCAGCATCGTCCGCGAGCAGCTTTTCGCGCATAATTTCTGCCGCGTCGTGAAGGGCTTGCGCCCGCGAGTCGCCGTTCCGTTCGCGGCAGATTTCGCGCTGCTCGGCGAGCATCAACGCTGGATAAACGAAGCGCGTTTCCCGCGCTGCAAAATGGCGGATTACTACGCGAAATATTTCGCCGGTGCAGACGGCGATTACAAGCCGCACATTATCGATATGTATTCGGGTGACCGGCTGGAAAACTTTCAATTAAAACCGTTGTCGCCGTATCGAAAACAGTTGAAAAACAGCGGCGGCGACCTGCTGCATCTGCTCGAAGAGCAATATGCCGAAGAAATCGACGCACAGACAGAAAATTCTCTTCTTTCCGAACCGGAAGCCGAAAGCTTGATTGGCGAAATTCGCCGCAACGTGGAGCAGCGAATGACACTTTTCGCGCCGGAAAAACTGCGGAAGTTAAATTTTTCGCTGAAGCTGACCGACGTGGCGGAAAATAATTTCTATAATATTGATTTGAGCGGTGGAACTGCGAGCGTCGCGCGCGGCTCCAAACCCGACGCCGAAAGCCTTTTGACGATGGAGATTTCAAGCGAGCGACTGCGTTATTCCATCGGCAGCGATTGGGGCGCGGACGTGATTTCCATCGGCTACGGCGCGGAAATCGATATTGCCGACCGGCGCGCCGCCGAAGTCGATTTGGAGAGCATCTGTATGAATCTCCTGGCGTGCTACCCGACTTTTTCCGATTTGAAAAAAGCGCCGTTTCGCACCTTGCAGTTTTTGCTGTTAAATCCGCCGCGCTTTACGACTTCGATTCGCAAGCTGAAAAAATTCAATCTGGAAAGCGAAAAT
>DATHBC010000452.1:0-2602 GCA_035296345.1 Pyrinomonadaceae bacterium
CAAATCCTGCGCGTCTTCGATGCCGACCGAGAGGCGAATCAAGCCGTCGGTGACGCCGGCTTTTAATCTCTGCTCGCGCGAAAGCGTCGCGTGCGTCATCGAAGCCGAATGCTGCAGAATCGTCTCCACGCCGCCGAGCGAAGTCGCCAGCGTGCAGACTTCCACGCTATTAACCAGACGCTTTCCTTCTTCCACGCCGCCGACGTCGAAAGAAATCATTCCGCCGAAGCCCGTCATCTGCCTTTTGGCGATTTCGTGCTGCGGATGAGATGTCAAAGCCGGATAAAAAACCTCTTTGACTTTCGGGTGATTTGCCAACATATTCGCTATTGCATATGCATTGTGATTGTGCCGCTCCATTCTCAAAGCCAGAGTCTTTGTTCCGCGCAGAACCAGCCACGCAACCTGCGGCGCGATGTTGCCGCCGTGCAGTTTGCTGATTGTATGACGCGCGCGCTCGACCATTTCACGCTTTCCGACGAGCAGCCCGGCGGTCAAATCGCTGTGACCGCCGAAATATTTCGTCGCGCTGTGTATAACCGCATCGACGCCGAAATCCAGCGGGCGCTGGTTGAAAGGCGTGGCAAAAGTATTGTCGGCGACGGTGGCGATTCCTTTTTCCTCCGCGATTTCCACAACTGTGGAAAACTCTGTGATTTTCAGAAGCGGGTTCGAAGGCGTTTCAATCCAGAACAATTTCGTGCCCGGTCGCGCCGCTTCGGCGTAATTCTCCGCCCTGGTCGCGTCGATAAATGTCGTTTCGATGCCGAAATTTTCGGCTAGATGCAGCAGAAAATTAGTCGTCGTCGAATACATCGATTCCGGCGCGACGATGTGTTCGCCCGTTTTCACCAGAGATAAGACCGCCGCCGAAACCGCCGCCATTCCCGACGCGAAAGCCAATGCGTCCGCGCCGTTTTCCAGTTCGGCGACAGCCTTTTCCAGCGCGGTCTGCGTCGGATTTCCCAAACGCCCGTAAAAATAACCCGCTTTTTGATAATTATGAATCGCCGCGCCTTCGTCGGCGTCCGTAAAGGCGAAAACCGACGAAGTGTAAATCGGAACGCTGACCGCGCCGTGATTTTCCGTTCGGTTTTCGCCCGCGTGAACCGCTTTGGTAAAAAATGATTTTTCCCTCTTCAATCGCTCTTCCTCCGGATTAGCAACAAGATTTTTCGCTGATGCGATTGATGCTAACCGGAGCAGCAGCCGGAGCGCAACACGACACGGCGAAATCAGGCGAATTTTCTTCTTGCGCTTCCGTTGCCGCCGCCGTTAATTTAATCGGCGCGTTCGTTTCGCCTTCCGCCGCGACACAGCACGTCGACGTTTCCTCCAGATTGTCTTCCAGAACGACGAAAACTTCCCATTCATTGCCGTCCGGGTCATGAACCCAGGTTTTGTCCTGCAGCGCATAGCAGCAATTTGTCTGCATTTCATCTTCCGTCACTAAGCCTTTTTCGCGCCAACGCTCGCGCATTGCCAGAACGTCTTCGGTTGCCGCAACCTGTATGCCCAGATGCGACAGCGCGCCTCGTTCATTGAAAGGATGTTGATTAAGCGTTAAATTCAGCGGCGGATTTTGAACGTCGAATTTAGCGTAACCGCTGCGAACTTTCGACGGGTCGATGCCGAGCATTTTTTTGTAAAACTCGATGCTTTGCTCGACATTTCTGACATTGAGCGCCAGATGCGCCTTTAAAGTTTTAATTTCAGTATTATTTGACATGATTTCTGCTCCTTAGATATTTCATATACGCACTGACGCATATGTTTTATTCTTTGTATCATCCGAAAAGCCGGGAGTCAAGACATTTTTGCAGAAATGTGATAAGTTTTTTTTATGAGCGAAGATTTTCTTTTCGATATGGAAACTTTTTTTATGGCTCTGGCGGACAAGACGCGGCTGCGGCTTTTAAATCTGATGCGGGCGGATGAGGTCTGCGTCTGTTTTTTCACGGAAGCGCTAAGCGAAAGCCAGCCAAAGATTTCCCGTCACCTGGCTTACCTGCGAAATGCCGGAATTGTCGAAGCCCGGCGCGAGGGAAAATGGGTGCATTACCGCATCGTCGAGCCAAAAAACGATTACGCCGCGCAGCTTTTGCGCGATACGTTAGAATGGCTGGAATCACACGAAGAAATGCGAAAAGATTATGAAAATCTGGCGATTGCCTGTTGTGCGCCGAGCGCGCCCGTCACGATTTCTCGCGCGCCGAAGCCGAATACATTCGTTGAAACGAATGTAAAAAGCACGGAGCGAGAACAGATAGAGACATTTTTACTCTAGACTGTTTTTTTCATCTTTTAACGAATAAGGACAATGACGGCAGCCGTTGCGGCAACAGTAACCGCGTTTGAGCAAAAAATGAGCGGTTAAAACCATCAAGCCGTTTTCGAAATAATAATCGACGCCTTCGATAAGCTTTTCCTGCGGCTGTTTAGTCGTTTGTTTCGTTTCCATAAAGCGGCTCATACAAAGCCAAAAATTCCTTATTTCCGTCCGCGCCCAGTATCGGCGAATCAATCACGCCGCAAACTCTCAAGCCGTTTTCCGTCGCCCGCCTGTTTACTTCATCGACTACTCTCTCGTGTTTTTCCGTCT
>DATHBC010000453.1:0-3517 GCA_035296345.1 Pyrinomonadaceae bacterium
GGACGCTTTTCTGATTTCGGTCAAATCGATTTTAGAGCATAAGCTGCGCGCTTTTCTGACGCTCATCGGCATTATCATCGGCGTCGCGGCGGTGATTGTCGTCAGCGCTTCCATTACCGGGCTGCAAACTTACGTCATCGACAAGGTTTCAAAAGTTCTCGGCTCAAATCATTTTATGATTACGCGCATCGCCTCGACCGGCAGAATGTCGGACGAGGAATTTGAAAGGCGCAATCGCCGCAACAAGGACGTGACGTGGGAAGAATACCTGTATATCAAAGCAAATTGCCTGAACTGTTCGGAAATCGGCGTGCAATCTTTCGGCGGCGCTGATTTGAGCGAAAACGGCGTCGAGATGCCTTCGACGCGCATCTTCGGCGTCACCGACAATTTTTCCGAAATCGAAGATAAAACGCTCGCCGAAGGCAGATTCCTGACCGCCGAAGAAGTCACGCGCGCCGCCAAGGTCTGCGTCGTCGGGATAGACGTCAAGGAAAAATATTTTCCCGACAAATCGCCGCTCGGTCAAACGGTCAAGGTGCGCGGGATTCCGCTGCAAATCGTCGGCGTCGAGGAAAAACGCGGCTCGTTTATGGGCGATTCGATGGACCGGCACATGTATATTCCCGTCACGCTGCACAACCAGCTTTTTTCACGCTCCGGCGGTTTGCAGCTTCACGGCAAAGCCGCTAATAAGGAAATTTTTCCGGCATCCATCGAAGAAGCGCGCCTGCTCCTGCGAAACAAGCGCGGGCTGCTCGGCAGCGAGGAAGATACTTTCAGCCTCGTCAACGTCGATGAATTTAACGCGCAGATGGAGCAGTTTACCAACGCCATCGCCGTCGTCGTTTTGCCGATTACGATGATTACGCTCATCGTCGGCGGCATCGTGGTGATGAATATCATGCTCGTCTCCGTCACCGAAAGAACGTTTGAAATCGGGCTGAGGAAAGCGCTCGGCGCGACGCGAAAGCAGATTCTTTTGCAGTTTTTAATCGAGTCGTCATTGCTCTGCATTATCGGCGGCGTCATCGGTCTGATTCTGGCGGCGGGCGTCACGCAGATCATCACTTATATGTTTGAAATGACGATGACCATCACGCTTTTTTACATTTTTATCTCGTTCGGCGTGTCGACCCTTATCGGCGTCGTCGCCGGACTCTATCCGGCGTGGAAAGCCGCGCGGCTCGACCCGATTGTCGCCTTGACGCAAAGCTAAAAAGTTCAAAGTTCAAGGTTCAAGGTTTCAGTTTTGAACATTTACTTTGAACTTTAACCTTGAACTTTGAACTTACAGAAAAGTTTATGAAAAGAAAAATTTCCGCTTCGTATCCGGCTGAGATTATGCGGATGGCTTTCGAGAGCATTTATTCGCATAAATTTCGCTCGATTCTGACCATCCTGGGCATCGTCATCGGCGTTATGACGGCGATTGTCGTGGCTTCGATTCTGACGGGCTTGCGCCAGTCGATAATCTCCATCGTCGAGGAATACGGCACGAATAACATCGACGTTTTTCATCTTTCGACCGGCTTCGGCACGCGCAACCGCGATGAGCGTAACCGCAAGCCGCTGACGCCGGAGGACGCCCAGGCAATTATCAATCAGTCGAGCGCCGTCGAAGACATCGCGCTGGTGGCTCCGAACATCGGTTCGTGGAACGACGGCTTTGACGACAATTTAGTTTACGAGGGCAAGAATTACCGTTGGGCGCTGACCGACGGCGTGACGCCGAATTATATGCAGATTAGGAACCTCGTTTTGCGGCAAGGTCGCTTTATCACCGAAGCCGACAATTACCAGCGGCGAAAGGTTTTGGTCGTCGGCGTCAATACGGTCGAGGCGCTTTTTCCGGACGAAAAGGATGACGTGGTGGGAAAAGTCGTGCGAATGAACGGCACGACATGGGAAATCATCGGCGTTATCGAAAAACGTAAAGCCGGGTTTTTCGGCGAGAACGAAGAAGACCGAAAAGTTTTTCTGCCGTTTCGCACCGCGCAGAAAGTCGCTCCGCAGCGCGACGCCGTGCTGCACATAGCTCAGGCGAAACCCGGACAACTGAACGATGCCGTGGAAGACATAGAATCTATTCTGCGGCAGCGGCGCGGCGTAAAATTCGACGAGGCGAATAACTTCGACATTAAAACCGCCGACAAATTCATCGCCCAGTTTGACGGCATCATCGGCGGCGTCGGCATCGCGGCAATCGCCATTTCGTGTCTCGGGCTGCTGGTCGGCGGCATCGGCGTGATGAACATCATGCTCGTCTCCGTCACCGAAAGAACCAAGGAAATCGGCATCCGCAAGGCAATCGGCGCGACGCGCGGCGCAATCGTCCTGCAATTTCTGCTCGAAGCGATGACTTTAACGTTTTTCGGCGGCGTCATCGGCGTCACCCTTGCCCTCGTCATCAGCTACCTGATAATGCTTTTGCTGCCGAGCCTTCCCGCTTCGATTCCGCTCTGGGCAATTTTACTGGGCTTAGGCGTCTCTATCGGCGTCGGCTTAATCTTCGGCGTTCTACCCGCGAGAAAAGCGTCCCGATTAGACCCGATTGAATGTCTGCGTTATGAGTAAACGAAATTTCAACGATTCGTTCGCGGTTTTATCACAAAGGAGAAACGGCTGGAGAGAGTGAAAACCGGCGGTCGGAAAATTGCTTGACTCGAACTGCAACTTAAAAGATACTGGCTGTTGAAAGCTCACCCGCAAAAGTAGAAAATCAATCTCAGAGGTCTCAAAGTGTTGAAAAATACATATTCGGTCTTTCCGGCGTTTTTGCTGGCGGTATTTTTGTTCGTTTCCGCTCCCGCCAAATCGCCGGAAGCGGCGGGTTCAGACCTGACGAGCCGAACGCTTCCCGTTTATTCCATCAGCGGGCAAATCAGGAGCGGCGGCGCGGAGCTGAGCGGCGTGAAGGTCACGCTCAGCGGCGATTCGATTGCGACGAGCACGACCGACGACAGCGGAATTTACCACTTCTTTAATATATACGAAGGCGACACCATCACGATTACGCCGACGCTCGCCAACTATATTTTCTCGCCGCCGAGCCGGACGTTTACGAACTTCGGCGGCGACCAGAACAATGTTAATTTCACCGCCACTGAAATCTGCCCGGCGCAGAACTGCCTGACGAACGGGAGAATCGCTTTCGTTCGCGGCGGCGATATTTACACGTCGAATCACGCGGGCGCGGAATTAATCAATCTGACCAACAATCCGGCGAACGACACCGAACCGTTTTACTCGCCCGACGGCAGTAAAATCGTGTTTATCAGCAATCGCGACGGCAACGACGAAATTTATCTGATGGACGCGGCGGACGGCGGCAACCTGACGCGCCTGACGACGAATACCGCGTCGGACTTCAACGCTTCGTTCTCGCCCGGCGGCACAAAGATTATATTTGCCAGCGACCGCCACGGAAATTTTGAAATTTACACGATGAACGCCGACGGCACGAATCCGCTCCGGTTAACGGATAATCCGGTCGTTGACACCGCGCCGAGCTTTT
>DATHBC010000454.1:0-4380 GCA_035296345.1 Pyrinomonadaceae bacterium
AGCTCGTCCCAGTCGGCGTGGTCGGACAAAATAAAGCCTCTATCGACGGCGCGTCGACGGCGCGCGCCGCGAATCCGCATCCAGCCCGAAGCAAAAGCCGTCGAAGCGTTTCCGAATTTGCGCAGCCACGGCGTGTCCTGCGCCGAGGGCGGCGCGACGACGAGCGAGCCGACGAAATCTTTTTTATTTTCGACCGCGCCGACGTACTCGGTCGGCGGCAGCTCGACGCCCGATTCGCGATATTCTCCGGTTAATCTTTCGACCGCGCCGTGCGTGTAGATTCTGCCGATTGAGGCGTCCACGCTTTTCATAATGCGCTGCGCTTTGCCGAGCGAATAAGCGAAAATCACCGAAGCTTTGCCCTTTTCGGCGTTCGCGCGCCACCATTCGTCGACGTCCGCGAATAAAATGCCGGGCGGCGTCCAGCGATAAATCGGTAAACCGAAAGTCGCTTCCGTGATAAAAGTGTGACATTCGACACGCTCGAACGGCGCGCAGGTCGGGTCTGCGGTCAATTTGTAATCGCCCGAAGCGACCCAGACTTCGCCTTTATGCTCGACGCGCACCTGCGAAGAACCCAAAACATGCCCCGCCGAATGAAGCGAAACTTTCACGCCGTTTATCATTCGGGTTTCGCCGTACCGGAGCGTTTCGATATTGCCTTCGTTCCACAGGCGCGAGCGAAAAAGTCTCTCGCCCGCTTTCGACACCAGGTAATTTTTCGAGCCGCGATAAGCGTGGTCGGCGTGCGCGTGCGTCAGAACGGCGCGTTCCACCGGCTGCCACGGGTCGATGTAAAAATCGCCCGCCTCGACATACAGCCCGCGCTCGCTCAAGCTGATTAAATCCATTTTTAAATTTTAACAAATCGTCGCAGGCGAAAGGGAATTTATTTGGAAACGAGAAAAGCGGAGAGTCTTCTTTTCAGAAAACCTTCCGCTTTTGTAAATTTAGTACCCCCGGCACGACTTGAACGTGCGACCCACAGCTTAGCTTACCTCACTTGGTTTCCCAAGCCCTGTTTCCCCGAAAGAAAACAAGTTGAAAGTCTGGACTATATCTTAGACATTTCAGTCTGAGTGCGTATAGTCTCTACGCAATAACATGACCGTGCTGATTTAGTTCCTTCACTTTATTCATTAGCTTTGCTCGTTCATCGTATCGAAGTTTTCCTCTTTCTCCGGCTAAACTAACAAATTCCAAAACAAGTTTGGCTTGTTCAGCTTTTCCTACAAAAAAGGGAAGCGTCAATTCGATAATCCTTTGCAAAGATGAATAATTTTTGATTTTAATCCGCATTACTCTGCGTCCTCGCTGATGACCGTTTTTCGGGTCTTGATAAAAATACTTGATTTCAAGAGCATCAAGTATTTCTCTACAGCGATTCAGTAACAAGCAATTAGAATTAGTAATCGAAAGGTTAGCCGATATTGAAGAATTTATTGCATCTTTACGACTGTTAGTAAAAATACAAAAACATCCTTCGCCATCTATTATTCCAGCCAACCATGCTAAATCAACATCTTGCACCGTCATATTACTTTGCTCGGTATTGTCATAGGAATTTATAAAATTCCCTTAGAGTTCCACCGATACAGCACTCTCCACTGTGCAAGTTACTAATTCCTTGCACAGGCTCCTATTTGAAGGCTGTTGCTCTATCCAACTGAGCTACGGGAGCATATCAAAAAGCAAGTTTAGATGTTAGCGATTGTCGAATCTCAAGTCAAATTAGAAGGTTTACGGCGCGCCGCAATTCGTCTTTTCGATTTCGCGGATAGTCTCCGCCATTCGTTCGAAAACTTCGGTTAAATTAAGCTCGCTCGTGTCAATGACAATCGCGTCTGCGGCAATCGAGAGCGGCGAATCGGCGCGCGACGCGTCGCGCTCGTCGCGCTGCTTGATTTCTTCAAACGTCTTTTCGTAAGTCACGTCGGCAGCCAGCCCGCGCGTCAAATCCTCTTCGTAACGCCGCCGCGCCCTGGCTTCCGGCTTTGCCGTCAGATAAAATTTGACGTCCGCGTTCGGAAAAACGACCGTGCCGATGTCGCGCCCGTCCAGCACGCAGCCGTGCGGCGCGGTTTCGCCCAGAATTCTCTGATGCTCGACCAGAATTTTGCGGACTTCGGAAATCGTCGAGACAATCGAAGCCGCCTGTCCGACATCATTGGTGCGAATCGCTTTGGAAACGTCGCGCCCGTCGAGCTTTATTTGCAGTTCTTCCGGCTCGCCGATTAGTTCAATGCGCGCATTTTCGGCGATTTCGGCGACCTTCGCCGTGTCTGCAAAAGCGGTTTTGCTTTCCAGAACAGCCAAGCCGACGGCGCGATACATTGCGCCGGTGTCCAGGTAAAGCAGATTCAGTTTTTTGGCTAACATCTTGCCGAGCGTGGATTTACCCGCTCCGGAAGGTCCGTCAATGGCGATTATCATCGAATTTTAGTTTATTTGATTTCCGGGCTTCTGTCTAAATCAATCAAAAGCTCAAGCCGTTTGTCGTCTCTCCACGTCTCGCATTTAAGATTTTGGTGAAATTCATCAATTGCGCGGTCGGATTTTTGCGCCGCTTCCCGAGCCTTTTCAAAGCTCACAGCTTTCACCGGGTAAATCAAAAATCGCCTTCACCCGTCCGGTCGAGAAAAACGTTTCCGAGCAAAGCTTTTAAAAATGTATTGCTAAAAATTGTAAAAAGTTGTAACGTTTCACACAAAAAAAACATATTTAGCAGAAAGCAGTTTTCCGGCAAGCTTCCAGTTGATTAAAATAACATTTGATTCCGTTGACGAGCCGGCAATTCATTTTTTTTATTTGTTTGACATTAAATTTTAGTTGCCGTAACGGCAGCCCCTCTCAATAAATTTATAAATAATTCCGAATTAGCGGAATGTTTTCTTTGGAGATAAAGATTATGGCTTTAATACCATCCAGACGCACGCAGACACTGACTATCATTGCGCAGGACCCCAGCGTCAAGGTCAAACGGAAAAAGCGGGAAACGGGCGAAGAAGAAGAGGAGGAAGTAATTCTGACGGCGCGGGTTGATTTGCCGGCTGAGGAACTGGCTCCCGGTCCGCGCGGCTACCGGGTTCAGGTTATCGATTACGATTCGACAGCGGGCGTTCTTTACCCGCCGCTTGAATACAGAGTGCTCGAGAGCGGACTCTACAACGATCCTTTTATCGACGAGCCGGACTCGACGCTCTTAAACGACCCGCTTTTTCACGCGCAGAATGTTTACGCCATCGTCATGCGCACGCTTGCAAGATTTGAATACGCCCTGGGAAGGCGCGTCAGCTGGAGTTTTGACGGTCATCAGCTCCAAATCGCTCCTCACGCCTTTACTAGCGCCAATGCTTTTTACTCAAAAAGAGACCGGGCGCTGCTGTTTGGCTATTTCCCGAAATCAAACGGCAATGACGGCGGCGCGCCGACGCCGATGGTTTTCACGTGTCTTTCGCACGACATCGTGGTTCATGAAACCACGCACGCTCTGGTGGACGGTTTGCGCGAGCGTTACACAGACCCGTCCTCGCCTGAGCAAGCCGGTTTTCACGAGGGCTTTGCCGATATCGTCGCGCTGCTTTCCATTTTTTCGCTGCCGAAGGTCGTCGCTTCAATTATTGATAAAAGATTTCAGAGTAATCAGCAATCCGCAACCGATGACCCGGAGAGTATCGATATTAAAAGTCTCACGAAAGACGCCTTGCGCGAATCGCTGCTTCTGGGTTTGGCTGAAGAATTCGGAGAGGAGATTTACAATACGCGGGGCAAAGCGCTGCGGCGCTCGGTTAAATTGGCGCCAGACCGCAATTATATTAAAAGTCCTGAGTTTGAAGAGCCGCACAAGCGCGGCGAACTGCTCTCTGCCGCGGTGATGAACGCTTTTATTGAAGTCTGGGTTAGGCGTCTGAAAGGACTCGGAAACAGACCGCCGCAAAATCGGGTTAATGAGACACAACAGAATGCGCGCGGCGTGCTGCCGACTGGCTCAACCGGAACGGCGACGCGGGACATGGCGACTTTCGACCGTCTCAACCGGCGGGAGTTGATGAAGAAGGGCGAAGAGGAACTGGACTATACCTACAGCTTTCTCGATCGCCGGCGCGTCGTCGAGGAGGGCGCGGGCATTGCTGATTACTTGCTGACAATGGTCATCCGGGCGCTCGATTACAGCCCGCCCTCGGATGTCGAATTTTGCGATTTTCTGAGCGCGGTTCTGACGGGCGACCGCGAGGTCAGACCCGATGATTCGAAATATCAGTTTCGCAAAAATCTGCTGGACAGCTTCAAAGACTACGGCATAGAGCCGACGTCCAAAGGAGACGGAACCGAGACGGGCGTCTGGGAACCGCCCGATTGCGAGCTTAGTTACAATCGCAT
>DATHBC010000455.1:0-4679 GCA_035296345.1 Pyrinomonadaceae bacterium
AATAATAAAATGCCGACGATTTCGACCGGTAAAAGATATTCGGTGTACATCGCCGTGCCGATGCTCAAAGTTTTTCCGACCGTTTCGCCTTCGGCGACCGTTTGTTTCGGCGCGCGCATCACGGCGTAGAAAATAAAAAACGTCTGCACGAGAAGCAACAATCCTAAACCGCCGCCGATGGCATACAGATAAGTCAGGCGGTTGAGCGGTTTGTCTTCGTCCATATTGAGCAGCATAATGACGAAAACGACGAGCACCATAATCGCGCCCGCGTAAATCAAAATCTGCACGGCGGCGATAAACGGCGCGGCGAGCGTGACGTATAAAACCGATAGGGAAACGAAAACGCCGATCAGCGAAATCGCGCTGTAAAGCGGGTTTTTGTGATACACGGTCGAAATCGCGCACATAATGGCGAGTCCGGCGAAAAGAAAAAATAAAGCGGTTGTAGCCATTTTAATTAGTGGTAAGTGGAAAGTAGTAAACGGTAAATGATAAGTTTTGGAAAGTTTTTCACTTACCACTTACCGTTTACCTCTTTCCACTAATTTACCTGTTCAAAAAATAAACGATCACAATCGTGAAAATCACATTCGCCAGCGCGAGCGGCAAAAGGAATTTCCAGCCGAAATTCATCAACTGGTCGAAACGAAAACGCGGCAGCGTTCCGCGAATCCAGATATACAAAAACAGGAAAAAGAAAATTTTCAGCAAAAATCCGACGTGACTTAAAATCGCGTAACCGATAGTGCCGACGCCGAGCCAGCCCTGCAATCCGGTCGAACGCGCCAGATAATCCAAGCCCGGAATATACCAGCCGCCGAGGAAAAGCGTCACGCACATCACCGAGACGGTGAACATATTGACGTATTCCGCCATAAAAAACAGCGCGAATTTCAGAGCCGAATATTCCGTGTGAAAACCCGCGACCAGCTCGGTTTCCGCTTCCGGCAAATCGAACGGCACGCGGTTGGTTTCCGCGAAAGCGGCAATCAAAAACACGATAAAACCGATGAATTGCGGAATGATATACCATTTCGACCACGACGACGTTTGCGCGTTGATAATCCCGTTCAGGCTCAGGCTGCCAGCCATCATGACGACGCCGAGCACGGACGCGCCCATCGCCAGCTCGTACGAAATCATCTGCGCCGACGAGCGAAGCCCGCCCATCAGAGAATATTTCGAGTTTGAAGCCCAGCCCGCCAGCGCGATGCCGTAAACGCCGACCGACGTGATTCCCAGAACGTATAAGACCGCGACATCGAAATTCGCAATCGTCAGCGGCAGCGCGCGGACGCCTTCGCCCAACCCGTAAGGCAGAAAAGTCCAGTCAACCGTCGTAATCGCCGGACCGAAAGGGTAAACGATAATCGGCATCAGCGCGCAAATCAGCGCAATCAGCGGCGCGAGAAAATAAACGAATTTCGTCGATTTATCGGGAACCAAATCTTCCTTGAAGATAAATTTCAGAAGGTCTGCGAACGGCTGCATGACGCCCCAGGGTCCGACCCGGTTCGGTCCGATGCGCCCCTGAATCCAGCCGAGAATCTTGCGCTCAGCCAGAACCGTGTAGGCGACAATCATCAAAACGCCCTGAAAAGCGAGCAAAACCGCGACGCTGTAAACCGCGACCGGGAAAATCGTTTTTACGATACCTTCCGCGCCGGGAGGAAAAAACGGCGCGTCCGACGTGCTGTAGGCGGCGGCAAAAATCGTTTGAATAGCAGTTTCCATAAAAAAAATAAGTTAACTTACCTATTTGCTTGCTCTTGACGACGCTCTTTCATCGTCTTTTCGTTAAAATATTTTCGCGGGTTGCCGCACATGGAACAAGAACAAGGCTTGCGTGTCCGCGCCAGCCGCCCGACAAATTTAACGTCGTTTGCCAACCGGTCGGAAGCAGAGAGCGAAAAACGGTAATTCACCAGCCTGCGACAGCGCCGCTTAAACTTTTCCGCGTTATGTCTTCTAATACTCCGCGTTCTCATTCGATTCGGCAAATCTTAAAATAGAAGCGCGTATCGGTTTTGCGCGTATTTTCGTCGCCCAAAACCGATTATAAAATTATCTGAGAACGACCGTGTTCGGAACGGTTTCCTTGTCGTCCAGGCGGTCTTTGACGCCGACTGCCGCCGCTTCCGCCATTTCTTCAATCTTCGGCGTGCCGTCCAGATTAAACTGCACGAGCGGCGAAACCAGAAGGTTTTCCGGTTTCGGATTGCCGTTTGCCAGCAGATGAAACTGCGGCGTCTTGCCGGTCATTGTCGTCACCCGGTGCAGTATATAGCCGATGCGCGGCGTTTTCGTGTATTTTTCCGCCGTGTCGGGCATCGCCTCGACGCGGCTGTTTAAAACGCTGAATTCCCTCGACAAATCCTGCTTCGCCCGAATTTCGTGTTTGACCTGAACCGGCTTCGATTCGTCCTTCAAATCCGGGTAGCGCAAGCCCGCGTAATGCGGAACGCTGTCGGCGATTGATTTGAAAACGGCGGTCGAAGCGAAACCGTAACCGAAATCGACGTCCATCTCGCGCGCGATTCGCGCCGTAATCATCCAGTCGGTTTTCGATTGATGAAGCGGCTCGATTGCCTTGCGCACGCGCTGCACGAACCCGGTGTTGTTCGTAAAAGTTCCGTCGGATTCGGCAAAGCTCGCGGCAGGTAAAATCACGTCGGCGTATTCGGTCGTCGCCGTTTCGAAAAGCTCCTGAACGACGACGAAATCCTTATCCGCCAAAAGTTTGGCATTCTCGTCCGAAAGGCTTCCGGCGATGAGCAGCGCGCGCGAATTTCGCAAAACTTCTTCGAGCGATTTTCTGCCAGCCGTCATGTCGTGCGCGCCGACCGAGTTGTTGTAGGCGGCAAGCGGATGCAGCAGGGCGCGCCGCGTGTCGGAAGCGTAATTGCCGACGGAATTTGCCAGCACAGCCTGCGCTTCCGGCGACAAATCGCCGCCGAACATGACGATAAAATCGCCTTCGGTTTCGCCGATGGTTTTCAGCATATCGTCAATCTGCGATTGATTGACGCCGAGCTTCGTCGCAATCTGTTCGGTCGCCGCGTCGGCGAAAGCCAGCGCGAAAGCGTCGAGCGAATCCGGATTGACGTGCAGGAAATGCGTCGCTTTTTCGGTAATCCGGAGCGGCGTGTGATGCACGACAATCAATTTCGTGCCGCCGTTGCGAATCGCCATGCGCATCTGCTTCGCCGTAAAAGTCTGTTCTTCTTCCGGGTCGCCGCCGATAAGCAGAATCGTGCTCGCGTGGCGAATTTCCTTGTGCGTGCAGAGCGGCGCGCTCAGATTGTCGAAAAACGGAGCTAAATCGTAGCCGTCCGTCACGGCGTAATTGTCCGTGCCGGCGACTTCCTGCGCAAAACGCTTGAGCGTGAAAACCGACTCGTTCGTCAAACGCGACGAAGCGACGACGCCGACGCCGTTTTCGCTTTCCCGGAATTTGTTCGCGACGAAAGCGACCGCTTCGTCCCACGACGTCGGAATCAGCCTGCCGCCTTTTTTATAACGAATCAGGGGCGTTTTGATGCGGTCGGGATGATTGATAAAGCCGTGCGCGAAACGCGCTTTGACGTCGAGAAATTCGCCGTTCAAGCCGTTCACGTAGCGGTCGCGCGCGACGATGCGCAGAATTTCGCCGCCGCGCGAGCCGATTGAAAGCTGCATTCCGTCCGAGCCGTAAACGTCCGTCGAGATGGTTTGATCCATTTCCCACGGGCGCGCTTCGTGTCGATAAAGCCCGTCGAGCAAGGTTCCGGTCGGGCAGACTTCGATGCAGTTTCCGCACTGCGAGCAGTTGAGCCAGCCGCCGTAGGTTCCGATAACCGTATTGACGCCGCGATTTCCGGCTTCGATGGCTTCCTCGCCCATCCATTCGTCGCAGACGCGCGTGCAGCGTTTGCATAAAATGCATCGCTGCGGGTCGTTGGCGACAATCGGCGAGAGAAATTTCTCGGGCGTCGCGTTCTTGCGCTCGGTAAATCGCTCTTCCAAATCGCCCCAGTCGAAAATCATTTCCTGCAATTCGCATTCGCCGCCGCGGTCGCAGACGGGACAGTCCAGCGGGTGATTCGCCAGCAGAAATTCGCCCATCGCGCGCTGCGCTTTTTCAATTTCGTCGCTTTGTGTGGTGACGACCATTCCGTCCGTGCAGGTAATCGTGCAGGACGTTTGCAGCTTCGGCATTTTTTCGATGCGCACCAGACACATCCGGCACGATGCCTGCAAAGCGAGGTCGCTGTAATAGCAGAACGAGGGAATCCCGAAGCCTTTCTCGCGGCAGACCTCGATGAGCTGCGCGCCTTTTTCGACCTCGAACTCCTGTCCGTTAATCGTAACTTTTATCAGTTCTTGAGACATCGTAAATAGTGTTAGTAAAAGATTTTATGCTTCTTTCTGGTCTTTTTTATTTTTCGCCGTATCGGCTTTTTTTACTTTCGGTTTCGGACGCGATTTGCCGAAGCTGCCGGCAAAAATTTTCCCGCGTCGTGTTCTTTTATCGCCTTTTCCCATCTTTGTTTTCTCCTTTAATTAAACATTGGCGGCAATAGTTCCATTGCCGTTCGCTTTATCGACAAGCCATTTTCTGAAATCTTCGGGAAATCGTTTTATCGCGCTTTGAATAGGCCACGCCGCCGCATCGCCGAGCGGGCAGAACGATTTTC
>DATHBC010000456.1:0-2550 GCA_035296345.1 Pyrinomonadaceae bacterium
GACGGCGATTGTGCCCTTTTTCGGGAAAAGCCCGAACATCTTGGCGGCGGCGGTCGAGGTCAGCTCGACAAAGCGATTTAAGCTGATCCGGTTTTCCACGACGCCGCCGTTGTAAATCAAAGACATCCGGTTTTCCACGCCGGGCGCGCCGTTCGGGATTTTTGAAAAATCATCGCGCCCCAGTTCCTTCTGCTCTTTCATACAAAACGGGCAGTGGTCGGTGGAAATCACTTGAAGGTCGTCCATTTTCAAGCCTTTCCACAATTCCGCCTGATTATGTTTCTCGCGCAAAGGCGGCGTCATCACAAAGCGCGCGCCCTCGAAATCTTCGCCGTAATCCTCGATTGAATGAAAAAGATACTGCGGGCAGGTTTCGGCAAACGCCGGAATGCCGCGGTCGCGCGCCTCGCGCACCTGATTAAGCGCGTCGGCGCACGACAGATGCACGATGTAAACGGGCGATTCAGCCATTTCGGCAATCCGTATAGCGCGGTGCACGCCTTCGGCTTCGGCAATCGTCGGGCGCGTCAGCGCGTGATATTTCGGCGCGGTTCTGCCCTGCTGCAAGGCGCGTTTGATGATTTCGTTTATCACGATTCCGTTTTCGGCGTGCATACAAATCAAGCCGCCGCGCTCGCCCGCCGCGCTCATGGCGCGAAAAATCGTCGCGTCGTCAGCCAGAAAAACGCCCGGATAAGCCATAAATAATTTAAAGCTCGTCACGCCCTCGTCCATTACGGTGTAAAGCTCTTCCGTGTTCTTGTCTTCAAACTCGGTCGTAATCAGGTGAAAACCGTAATCAATCGCGCATTTCCCTTCAGCTTTTTTGTGCCAGTTATCGACGCCCTGAAGCAGCGCTTCGCCTTTATTCTGCACCGCGAAATCAATAATCGTCGTCGTCCCGCCGAACGCCGCCGCGCGCGTCCCGGTAAAAAAATCATCCGAGCTCTGCGTCCCGCCGAACGGCAGTTCCATGTGCGTGTGCGGGTCAATCCCGCCCGGAATTACTAATTTATTTGAAGCGTCGATGACGACATCGGCTTCCATTTCCAGCTTCGCGCCGATTACGGAAATCGTTTCGCCTTCGATTAAAATATCCGCTTTGTAATCGTCAACCGCCGTAACGATGCGCCCGTTTTTGATTAGTGTTTTCATAAGTTTTTTTAACTTTTCCAAGATTCGGATTCTTGCGTGATTTCCCAAATTCCGTTTTTGTTTTCCAACAGAAAATAAGCACCTTTCATGCCTAATGGATTACGTATATCCATAAACATCACAACTGCTTGTTTTCCATCTTTGCTGAAACCGACCCGCGAAAAAACATAATGTCCAATATTCTTTTCCTCAAAATCCTTTCTAATAATTAACGGATAATCAAAACTTGACCGAACCTTATCATTGATTTCCGTTTGTGTGGCATTCATCTTTACAAAGTTCTCGAAAGTGTCACTTTGTAATCCTGTCAGGATTTTCTTTAAGCCACCTGTACTAATTTCTCCGAAGACTCCAACTCTTGATTCATCAATTACGACAATTTCTTTTGGTTTCTCACCTAAAATGGATTTATAAACTTCTAACTCTTGTTTGGTTAATTGATTAATTTGCTTTGTCTGACAACTCACGCCAATCAAAAGGAAAATCAGAATTGCAAATAGTATTTTCATATCAATTTAAGCATACTCAACCGCCGTGACGATGCGCCCGTTTTTGATTAGTGTTTTCATAATTATTGTTTCTTTTCCGATTCAAGCAGCAGCCAGAAATAAGGCATGACTTCGGTGGAGAATCTGCCGGCGCGTCCCCACATTCGGTTGCGATGGTCGCCGTTGTATTCTTCAAAGACGTGTTCGATGCCCTGATTCGTCAGCGCAAGCGACAGGGCGCGGCTGTTAACCGGGATAAATCTGAACTCGTCGTCGTAGCCGGAATCGAAGCGCAAGCCTTTTAGTTTTTTCAGGTTGTCTTTGTGTCTGCCGACCATGTTGACCGGAAAATTTTCCTGCCAGCGGCTGTAAGCCGGTTCTGCCGGCTGGAGCTTTCCGTCAACCATCGCAAACGGGAAATCGGCGAAAAACGGCGGCTTGTTCGGGTTTGGAGAGAATGCCTGAGCGACGGTCAGAATGCCGATTGAATAGATGCCGCCGGGCAAAAGCTCGTCGAAGGTTTTCGCTTTCAGGACTGACTGAAAAGCCGGATTTTCGATGGTCAAATCGCCGCCCCAGCCGATTAATGCGGGATTCATCCCGTAGACGACGCTGTAAACTTCCGGGTGTTTCATGCCGAGCGTGATTGCGCCGTAGCCGCCCATCGAATGCCCCGTAATGCCGCGGCTTGCGGCTCGCGCGAGCGTCCGGTATTTGCCGTCGATGTAATTTACCAGTTCCTTAGCGGTAAAATCTTCCCAGTTTCCCGTCGCCGCGGAATTGACGTAAAAACTGCCGAACCATTTTGTTTTCTGGTCGGGCACGACGACAATCATCTCGCCGAATCTGCTTTCGGCGATGCTTCTGTCCATAACGCTCTGCAGGCTGTTCCAGTCGCCTTTACCGC
>DATHBC010000457.1:0-5169 GCA_035296345.1 Pyrinomonadaceae bacterium
CGACAAAAAAACTTATCCAGCGTTTGGTGTGAACCGAGCGCCCGTCGGCAAAATAACAGATTCGCATTTTTTATGAGTCTTCCCCCGCTCGCTTGTTTGCTTGTGTAAATTCAATTTTTATATTTTGAGACGAATTCTTCAACCTGTGGGGATTGAATTAAGTGCCAGGCGGCGCGGATTTCTTCAAAAGACCAGTTCCACCAGGCGATTTCGAGCAGCTGCTGGATTATCTCCGGCGAAAAACGATAACGCAGATGTTTGGCGGGCGTGCCGCCGACTATCGAATAAGGCTCGACATCCCTGGCGACCACGCTGCGCGCCGCGATAACCGCGCCGTCGCCGATTTTCACGCCCGATAAAATCAGGGCTTCGTAACCTATCCAGACATCGTTGCCGATGCGGACGTCGCCTTTCGTCAGCGGATAACCGCTCAGATGCCGCGCCTCGTCGTGCAAAAGGCTGAAAGGATAATTGCTCACCCAATCGTGATGATGCTCGCCGCCGAGCAGGATAGTCACGCGCGGCGCAATCGAGCAGTAATTTCCGATTTTCAAAGCAGCGCCCGCGTTGTGAAAATCTATATTCGGCGTTCCGTATGTGCCGACGCCGATTTCAAAAGCGCTGTAACGCGGGTTTTGCGCCATCCACAACGCCGTGTGTTCGTTTTCCGGAGTCAGACGCTTTCGGACATTTCGCAGAAGCTCCCTGAGCATAAATTACATCGATTAGACTGACATGCCTTACCAGCGTTTTTTGATAAAAGGCTTGTCGAAAGTTGTAAAACAGCTATAAATATAGCCGACTAAGCTTTCATACTCAATTCCTGCCGTTCGGTTACGGCAGCTTCCTGTTTTGCGGCGGCGTCCTTTTTGAATAACTCATCTTTCAGCCGCAGAGCCTTTTTTTCAATCACGAACCACGAAAACATCGCCAGCGGAATGGTGAACAGAAACGATAAAACGCACATCGCGAGCCAGGAAATCTGCGCGCCTAAAAAGTGAATGATGGTTTGCTGAACAGTCCACGAATAAATGTAAAGTCCGTATGAAAAATCACCGATGCGGGCAACGCCGTGCAGCTTTATCTTCGGCTCGTAAACAAACCAGAAGGTTATATAAGGCAGGCAAAGATAGCTGAAAATGACGCCCATATTCAGATAAAAACCGAGACCCCAAATCGCCAGCAGAACCATGCTCAACGAAAAACGAAGCGGGATTTTATCGCGGTATAAAAAGAATAGAGCGCCCATGCCGAAATAAATCGAAAGCGTAAAATGCTGAACCGGCAGATGCAGTATCGGAATGGTAAACGTAAAATATTTCGTCTGGTAGATAATCGCCCAGGCGAGCAGGCTCAAAAAATAAAAAGCCGCGTAAACTTTGCGGTTTCTTAAAATAAAGAGAAAATGCAGCACGACGACGCCGATATAACAGGTAAACTCGAAGGGCAGCGTCCAGAGCGAGCCGTTGACGAAATTAGGCAGCGGATTCTGGGTAAAAACTCCGGGCAATTCGTAAACGATGCGGTAGAGATTGACGTTTAATACATAACGGTAGGTTTCGTAGCTGGAAAAATATTCGACCAGGGAAATCGTCGTCACAATCGGTCCCCAGATAAAGGCGGCGATAACTATATCGACTATCAGGGCGGGAAAAATCCGCAGGCTGCGTTTGGTAAAGTAAGTCGCGTAGCCGCTGCTGCGCAGCATGCTCTGAGTTATCAGATACCCGCTGATGGCGAAAAATATCCAAACCCCCAGATTGCCGAAAGTCATCTGACCGCCGGTCAGAAACTTCAGCGGTTCGCTCTCGCTCAGCGGTCGCTGCGGCGTGGCGAGCAGGTAAAAGGAATGTGAAAAAACGACCATCGAAGCGGCAAGCAGCCGGATGAAATCAAAGTTGTTGGTTTTGTGTTCATCCACCGTTTTGTGAAACGCCACGTAAAGAATTACCTCTCTTTGGTAAGATAATCGCGCTCTTCCGGTATTTTCCGGCTCGCTCTGTCCGCCGCCGATTTAATTGGTGATTATTGTCCGAAAATATTAGCAAATTAAAAAAAGAAACGCGAACCGGCGCTTGGAAAGGCGGGCACGGTTAGCGCCGGATTTTTCCGCGCTCGAACATCGCCCTGTCTGCCGTTAATTAAAAATCCGTCCAACTGCTTTAGCGCGAGCATATTATTTGCCGGAGCCGGCGACGCGCATCGCCTGCTCTATTGCTGAGGCGGTTTGATAGCCGTCGCGTAAAGATTCCTTTGAATAATCTTCGGGGCATCCGTCCCCCATTCCGCCAATAACATGATTCGCCAGATTGCTCTTGAAATAAGTTGCAGTAATATTAATATCAGGCGGCGCGGAGCTAATCGAAAGGCGGTCTTGCTTCCAAAAAGTTCTATGTTTGTAAAACCGGCTAAAGTTACTATCTGGTGTAAACTGCTCTCCGTATAGCCCGTGACGTGACTTATTTCAATATAACGCCCGTGATTGGCTCCGATAGCGCAAAGATTAGGAGTTTGCACGACGACCCGCCCGTTGGGGCGCAAAGCTTTATAGATGGCTTTTAATATTTTAATCCCTTCTGCGGCGGGCATATGTTCAATTATATGGTTCATTACTATCAGTTCATACTTTGAATCCGCATTTTCCAAAAAACTCGTCGAATCTTCCACGCAGATAATATCGAGCCCTATCGAATTGCCGTGCGCTGCCTGAGCCTTTCCGATGTCGATGCCCTGAATGTTCGTGTATTCTTTTTCCCGCAGCCACCAGAGAAACTGTCCCCAGCCGCAGCCGACATCCAGAATGGGAGTTTCTTTGTCCTCAGGCAGATAACTGCTTAAATCCGCTTCGAAGACTTCGACGGAATACTGAAAATCCACGGCGGGATTGCCGGTCGAGACATAAGTAGCGGGATGTTGATAATCTTCTGTAATCATAGTGACGAGGCAATAAAACAATAATATACTTTCCGAGCGCCGTTATTTGAGTTTGGACAGATGTTTTAATTTTCGTTTGCCGATTTGCATGAGCGTCCCGAATTGCTGCGGGCTGGAGGCGACCGACTGGAAAATTGTTTTCAATCCGGCTGAGCTTTTACCTTCTTTCATTTGACTCATTCCCAGATCCAGAGTGATTTCCGCCATTCGCTTATTAATTTCGGCTTTGTTTTTAAGTATTTCCGGGTTGCGCCGGATTGCGCCGTTTAACGCCTCAATCAGCTTTTGACAGGTTTTGACGGAATTTTCCACGCCCGAGCATTGCCCGTCGTGCTCGCGGCGCAGGCATAAAGGCTCGTGAAAATAAAACACCTCGTAACGGCTGCCCGCCACGCGCAGCATCAAATCGCAGTCGTCCGCCGGAAAAATTTCCTGCACGAAACCGCCGAGCTTTTCAAAAACCTCGCGCCTTAAGGTAAAACCGGGAAAGCAGTTCAGAAACATAAAAACGTCTTCGAGCGGGCGAATGCCGGTCTTTATCGGATATTTTTTTATCTCGCTTAAGGTTTGATTCCACGTTTTCCCGTCAAACAAAACGCTGCCTGCGGCGTCAATCATCGTCGAATCGCAGCAGAAAAGCCCCAGATTCGGATATTTTTCAAACGCGGCGACGGCGGTTTCGCAATGCTGCGGCAGCAGCAGGTCGTCGCTGTCGATAAAGGCTATAAATTCGCCTTTCGATATTTCGATGCCCGTGTTTCTGGCAATCGACGCGCCGCCGTTTTTCGCCTGAACGTGGACGCGAACGGACGAGTATTGCGGCTGCGACCCGATCCATTCGGCAGTGCCGTCGCTCGAACAATCGTCGACGACTATGATTTCGACGTTCCGGTAAGTCTGCTTCAAAACCGAATCCAGACATTCGCCAATCCATTGCCGGCGGTTAAAGGTAGGAATAATGACGCTGACCAGCGGCTGCGGCGAGAGCGTTTTTTTTTCTTTCATAATTCAGAGCCAAAATAAAGTTTTTTCAAGTATAACAGTTTTACGGGCGAAAATTTATCGGAGCGTTTCGCCGCGCCTTTGCAAAACGATAATTTTAACTCAGCTTTGTTTGATTTTTGAGTGCGGAAGGCGGCTTACGATTGCCTCTTTCAGCAAAGAGACGAATATCCGCGGGCTTAAAACGACGGCGGGCGAAACCTTCAGAGCTTCCTTCAGATTGCGAAACGCTTTTGCGCTCTGCCCGTCGGCGAGCGCGGCGTAATAATCAATCAACAGCCAGCGCGCCTGTCTCCGGGGCAAATCCTTTATCTGCCCGGCGATTGTTTCGCGGTAAGACTCGTTTATCAAGCCTTCGTCCACGCGCCGCAATAATCTGAGATAAAATTCGCGGATATGCTCAATCTGCGTCGAGCGCGGCGCAGCGATGCTGGTATTGTAGTCGTGAACGCGATAACCGATGAGCGATTCGGGAATAAAACCGCCCCGGGAAATCGAAAAAAGCCGCACCCAGAAATCCCAGTCGCTGTAAATCAAATTCGCCTCGTGGTCGCCGACGCGCGCGATTGTCTCGCGGCGCGCCAGGATTGCCATGCCGGGAATGAAATTTTCCAGAATCATTGATTTTAAAGGGTCTTCGTCGGCGGTTATGTCTGTTCCGAATCTGCCGGAAACGGGTTTTCCGTCCGAGTCGATATAATCGACGTAGCAGTAAACGAAATCGAGTTCCGGATTTTTTTCCAGAAATTCGACTTGTTTTTCGATTTTTTCGGGATACAGGATGTCGTCGGACGGCAAGCCCATCCAGTATTTTCCTTTCGCATGGGCGAAAGCGGCGTTGACCGTGCGCGATATTCCGAGATTCGCGCCGCCTTCGTGCGTGTAAACTTTTATTTTTCCGGGAAATCTCGTTTCGTAATCTCTGGCAATGTCTAAACTCGCGTCTTTCGAGCCGTCGTCCAGCACGACGATTTCGATGTTCGGATAAGTCTGCGCCAGGGCGCTGTCGAGCGTCGCGGGCAGATATTGCGCGTGATTATAAGAGGGAACGCAGATGCTAACCAGAGGTGCGGTGCTCATAAAAATGCTTTGAGGATTCCGAATTATCGAATTCCTTTAACGTTTCTATCGTAAAATCCTGTTCGGATTCGGTCAAATGCGGACTGATGGGAAGGCTTAAAACCGTCTCGGCTAATTGTTCGGTCAGCGGCAGGCGCGGCTTTTCCGCGAAAT
>DATHBC010000458.1:0-1918 GCA_035296345.1 Pyrinomonadaceae bacterium
TCCGCTCGCCGAAAACGGAAGCGACGCGCGCGTGGCTGCGGCATCAGAAATATAACGCTTCAATCTCGATGCGCGGCGAATCGCCGCAGTTAATCGCCGAAAAAATCGGCGAGGTTTTTCGCGGTCAGCGCTTAAAAACGCGCATTACGGAAAAAAACAACCGGATTTACGTTTTCGGCGAGGGCGGAAAATGGAACCGGCTGGGCGCGTATATCGTTCACGTCGCGCTTTTGACTTTGTTTCTCGGACATCTGGTCGCGCTCAGAACCGGCTTCGACGCCGACGTGCGCCTGATGCCGGGACAGCAGACGAACGAGATTCAGCTTATCGACCTCGCTCTGGACGACAAGCAGGGTTTGCAGACGCAGCGCTACAACGTCGCGCTCCCGTTTTCGATTACCTGCACCGACATCGAGCAGAAATTGATTGACCCGAAAAAAGACATCGGCATTCAGAACACGCTCGACTGGCGGACGCAGATAAAAATCGACGACCCGGAATACGGCGAAACCGTCGCCGACGTGCAGTTGAATAAACCTTTCAGCTATCGCGGCTTTCGCTTTTTTCAGGCGAGCGCCATCACCGTCGGCAGCGCGCGAAGTATGACGCTTGAGATTGCGCCGGAAAACGGCGGTCAGCCTTTAAACGTGAATCTGGCGCGCAACGGCTCGACCGCTTTGCCTGACGGCACGAAAATTGATTACGAAGCGTTTTTTCCCGATTTCACGCTAGCCAACGGGCAAGCCGACACGCGCTCGCCCGATTACAACAACCCGGCGGTGAAGCTGAACGTCACGACGCCCGCGGGCGAAAAGAAAAACGCCTACGCCTTTTTCAACAAGCTGCCCGACGGTATTCCGGTCGGCGCGCCCGTCGCGGGTTATAAATTCCGTCTCGCCGATTTTGAAAAAGTTCCGCTGGCGCACGTTCTTTCAATCAAATACGACCCGTTTCACGGCGCGTTTATCGCCTGGTATTTCGGCGGAATCGGTTTGATTTTCGCCCTGATTTTCGTGTTTTTCATCTCGCACAGGCGCGTCTGGGCTTTGATTCAGAAAAAAGATTCGGGCGAAGGCTGCGAAGTTATTTTAGGCGGAAACGTTAATCGGAATCATCAGGCTTTTGAAGACAAATTCAAAGGAATTGTCGAGAAACTGGAAAGGCAGACTTAAAAACCTTAAAAGATTTTGTATTTTACGTTCTGCTTTTTCACAATTATAAAATTATGTCGCAAGTATTAACTGCCAACGAAATTAGTGAAGCCAATCGTTCATCGTGGACGGGCTATCTGCCCGCGTTTCTGGCGATTGCGGGCGCTTTTCTGGTGCTGTTTCTGCGCCTGCAAACCGGCGCGGAATTTATTTCCGATACAGCTTTGATGATGCTCGCGCTCGCCTGCTATATTCTCGCCGGGCTGTTTCAATTGACGAATCTTTACGCGCCGTCGGAAATGGCGCAGCGAATCGGGCTTTGGAGCGGAGTTTTAGGCGTCTTTTTCAATCTTTCGAGCTGGCTCGTGCGCTGGGTCGCCGCTTACGATTTTGAAATCGCGCAGCTTCGCGCCGCCGGAAGTATGGAAACGCCGTGGATGTTTCGTTATATTCCGTTCGCGAATCTGTATGATTTGAGTCTCGCCTTCGCTTTCGGCGCGGGAATCACGACGCTGCTGCTCGCCAACCGGAAGAATTTTCAATTTTTAAGCGCGTTTACGCTGCCGCTCGCCGCAATTATTTTAACGCTGGCGCGATTTATCGGCGGCGAGCACTCGAATCTGATGCCGATTCTCGATTCCTACTGGCGTCCGATTCACGTCGGCGTCGCGGCTTTAAGCTACGGCGTGACGCTGGTTTGTTTTGCGATTGCCGTCATTTATTTGCTGAAAGACCGGGTTAAAGTCGAGTCGATGGCAATCTGGGCG
>DATHBC010000459.1:0-2843 GCA_035296345.1 Pyrinomonadaceae bacterium
ATTCCGCCGCGCTGAAACGATGCCCTACAAAATAATTGTGAACGTCCGTTTGCAGCGTCCAGAGCAAGCCCGCCAGCCCGAACGGCAGCGCGTAAAACATCTGCACGCGGAAAAACGCGAAATCGAACGTCGTCCAGAAACGCGGGAAACGATTGTTCAGATAAACCAGCAAAACCAGAGTCTGCAAGCCCGCCTGCGCCATCGCCGCGTACAGAAACGATTCGACCGTCGAAAAAATTATGACGGCAAGAGCCATCAGCGCGGTTTTCGTGAGCTGCGCGAGAATGATAAATGCCGTCGCCAGTCGCGATTCCTGATTGGCGACCGCCACGGTTTCCAGAAAAGCCGAAAAAATCCAGAGCCAGATGACGACGCCGATAAGCGGCGCGAGGCTCGTCATCTCGGCGTTGTTAAAAAGATTGCCGAGAAGCTGCGGAAACAAAAAAAGCGTCAGACAAGCCGCGCCGCCGACCACGAAATTAAACAATAAAATATTAAAAACGACCGCGCCGCGCTTTTCCGCCCGTTCGCGATTCAGAAAATAAAACGCGCTCATCGAAAACCCGAGCGGCAAAATCGAAACGGCGTTGGCGATAATCAGAAAAACCTGCCGGTAAACGCCGACCTTTTCCTGCGAGAGAAACCTGACGACCAGCAGCGGCAAAAGAAACGCGAACGCAAAACCGACGAATTTCGCAAACAGCAGCCACGCGCTCTGCGATTTTAGAGAAGGCTTTTTTTGTCCGGTTTCGTTCATTTCTTTTAAAGTGAAAGAGTGAAAAAGTGAAAAGGTGAAAAAGTTTGCCGGTCGGGAAACAATGAAAACTTTTCCCGTTTTTCGTTTTTAATCTTTTTCACTTTTTCACTTTTTCACTTTTTCACTTTTTCACCTTTTCACTTTTTCACTTTCCTATCTTTCCGCTGCTTTTACCGTTCGTCTCGCGATTGATTGCAGCGGTTTGTCGAGCCAGCCGCCTTTTAAATTTCGCGCGTAGAAAAATCCGGCGAAGACGAGAATTTTGTTTTCGCGCGCGAGCGATTCGCTTTCGTTGCGGGCGATTAAGGTTTTCATTTTTCCGAGCAAATCGCCGCCGACCTGCCGGTAAAGATAACGCGGAACGCCGAGAATCCGCGCGCCTTCGAACGGTTTGTAAAACTCGTCCATCAAATTCCACGAAACGCCCGCGCCGAAACACCACTGGCGATAATACGATTTGCTGACCCGGTACTGCGGCACGAAATGACGGACGACGAGCTGCGGGCAGTAAACGCCGCGCTTTCCGGCGCTCAAAAGCTTGTCGTAGAGAATATCGTCCTCGCAGCTCATCAGATTTTTTCCGGTCGCGCCGACGCCTTCGGCGAAAAGCCCGATTTCGTCGAAGATTGCGCGTTTAAAAATCGCGTGCCCGCCCGTCAGCATCGGCGTGTCCCGCGCGTATCGCCATTCCGTTTCGCCGTAATCGCGCCAGCCGATGACGCCGTCTTTTAAAGGCTCGATCCACGCCGGAATTTTTTGCGCGTTTTCCCATTCGGGCAGCATTTTTCCGCCGACGAAATCAACCTCGTCCCAGCGCGCGCGGAAGATTTTTTCGATTTCGACAAACCAGTTTTCGGCGACCTGAATATCGTCGTCGACGGTCGTCAGCAAATCGCCGCCGGCTCGCCTGATTCCGGCGTTTAAGGCGAAAGAGCGACCTTGCTTTTCTTCGAAAAGATATTCCAGGCTTTTGTCCGTAAATGCGTCGCGCATCGCTTCGACCGCCTGCGCCGTCTCGTCGGTCGAATTGTTGTTGACGACCGTCACGACCACTTCGAAATCGCGCGCCGGTTCCGCTCGCGCCAGGCTCAAAAGAGTTTTTTTGAGGCTCGCGGCGCGGTTGTAAGTCGGGATGATGACGTTCAGCTTCATACTTTCTTTCAGAAATCCGGAGTGGTCGGAATAAACGGCAATTCGGCGGCGCGCTGTTTTTTGAAAAGCCTGACTAAAGTTCGCGGCGAAACGGCTAAAGCCAAATCGATTAATTTCAATTTCGTTTTTTTATAATGCGCGTTGGCGGCGCGAAAGTTTTCGCGCGCCTCGGCAAATTCCTCGCGCAAAAGATGCGCTTTGCCGATTTCCAGCAGCAGCTCGGCTTCGGCTGCGGCGAGCGTTTTATTTAAAACTTCCGTTTCGTTCGGCGTTAAGCTCAGCTTTTCCCTGACGATGTTCAGACCGACGACGTTGCGCCGCGCGCGCTGGACGCTGTTGCCGGAAAGACTCGTCGGGCTGACGCGGTATTTCAGCAGAACTTTTCGCTGGTAGCCTATACCAGCGCCCGCTTTGGCGAGGCGCAGCCACAAATCGAAATCTTCCATGCCGATGCGCGGCAAACGGACGTCGAACATTCCGGCGTCGAGAATTTTTTGTTTGCTCGCGAGCGTGCCCGAAGTGATGACGCTGCATCTGCCGCTGACGATGCCTTCGAAATCAGCCGCGCCGTCGGACGGCGATTTCTGCATGTAGGTCTCGCGCGCGTCGCGAACCGCGCCGAAAAGAAGCGCGTCGGCGTAAACCATTTCCAGATTGTTTTCGGTCAAAAACCTGATTTGTTCGCTTAAATATTCGGGCAGCCAGATGTCGTCGCCGTCGAGAAAAGCAATGAGCGCGCCGCGCGCCGTCTCGATTCCGGTGTTGCGCGCGCTCGCCGTTCCGCCGTTTTCCTGCCGGATGTAAACGATTTTTTCAAAATAATTTTCCAGAGCCTTTTCCAGCTCTTCGGTGTCGGGCGAGCCGTCGTTGACGAGAATGATTTCGTAATCGGTGAAAGTTTGCGCCAGAACGGAATCCAGAGTTTCGGCGATGA
>DATHBC010000460.1:0-3981 GCA_035296345.1 Pyrinomonadaceae bacterium
CGCGCCACTTCGTTTAGAGGCAGCGCATCGCGCCCGACCGGCGCGCGTTCGGGAAACATTCTTTCCAACAGCCGCACGGCTTGAAAAAACTCAAACCGCTCCGGCTCTTCGAAAAGTTTCTGATTTAAATCCTTTTCCGCCATATTTTTAATTTAAAAGAAAAATTTACAGGGATGAATAGGCTTCGCGGCTTGATGAACAGGGATAAAAAGAAAATAATTAATAATCCCTGTTTATCCTGCTATCCCTGTAAATTTCTTTTCAAAAATCTCTGCGAATTTACAACAAAATCTGCTCGCCCGTGCGCGGCGCAAAGCGTTTGATAATGCCTTCGCGCTGGCGCGTTTTTAAAACCGTCTGGTTAAAGGAATTAAGCGAAACGTAAAGCCCGAAAAATTTTTCCAGCACGCAGGCGAACAGATACATTCCGCTGCCGACGAACTGCGTCTCGTCAAATTCCAGAGTCGTTTCCATGCCGCGCACAAAGCCCGCGCCGATGCGCTCGCCGATTTGGCGGACGATGCGGCGGCTTTCGATTCCGGTGATGCCGAGAATCTGTTTTCGCGTCACCGAGGAATCGTTATAATTGTAAAGCTGCAAAATTTCCTGCAAGGCTTCCGGCACGCCTCGCTCGTTTTCGACCATCGAAAGATAATTCAGGTTCAGATGCGAAATCAGACGCCACTGCGCGGCGCGGCGGCGCGGCGGGCGCAAGGTTTCGGTCGGCTTTGTCAGGCAGCGGACGCGCGACAGCAGCGCCGCGCCTTCGACCTCGAAATCGTTTTCCTTGCCGCCGAACGGCAGGCGCGCGGGCAAATCGCGGTTCGTGCAGGTCGCTTTTATCGTGATGACTTCTTCAGCCGGAACGCGCGGGTTGAAATTCATATCGACAAACGAGACGAACATTTCCGTTCCCGCGTCGTCGTCGCGCTGCGACGGGCGGCGATTGGCGTACCAGAAAGCCTTTTCCACCTGCTCGTCGTAAGCGTGTTTCACGGAATAAAACGGCGAAAACGTGCGCGTCGTGTTCGTTCGCGGGTCGGTCGCGAAAACTTCGTTAATCGAATGAATCTCGGTCGTCGATTGATGATGCACGTCGGCGATGATGTGATACTCGTATTTCTGCTGCGACAGGTAAAGCGGGTCGGTCGTCTGTTGAAAAAGATTGATAATCGGCGTCGCGCCCAGGCTGAAAGTTTCCGCCGTCACGCTGCCGGGCGGAGGCTGAATGTCTTTTAAATGAATCAAAATGTCGAAATGACTGCCGAATTTTTTCCTTATCGCCCGGTCGATGCCGTAAACGTCGAAAAACAAAAACTTTTGCGGAAACGCGAAATACTCGGTCAATAAACGATAACCCGAAAAAGAACGCTTCGTGTGCGGCAGAATCCCTTCGCCTTCGCCGAAGCCGACCTGCTTTAGCGCATCGCTCGCCGGCAGAACAACCGGGTCGGGAAGCCGGAGCTGAACGTTGGTCAGCGTCATCAACGTTTTATTCGTCAGCGGCGCGTCTTTCGCTCGAAACTCGACCGCCGAAGCGTGATTGAAAATCAGCTCGTAAAGCGGAAAGACAAGCTGCGGCGTGTCGTTCAGATAAAAGCGCAGAAATTCGGGCGGCTCGCCCGTCTCGCCCATCTTCATTTCCGACAAATTGGCGTCGCCGTAGCAGCGCATGCTCAGGCGAATGTAAGCGTCAGCCATCCGCCCGCGCGTGTCGGGCGGCGCGGGCGATTCGAGCGCGGCTGAAGTTATTTCCAGCGGAAAAAGCTGAACGTCGTAAGCCGTCTGAAAGCGGCACGGCGTTCCGTCCACGGGGCGCGAATAAAGCTTTGCGCCGCGACCTATTTTCTGCACCGCGGTCAGCTTATCGTTCGGCGTGCCGTAGACGAACTGCGCGACTGCCATCGACGGAATCGGCGCTAAATAATGCGGATACAGGACGTTGAGAAAAGATTCGGTGATTTCGGGAAACTCGTCTTCGAGCTTTAAGTTGATGCGCCCGGTCAGAAAAGCGAACGCTTCAATCATGCGCTCGACGTGCGGGTCTTCCGCCTTTTCCTCGTCGAGCAGCAGGCGCGCGGCTATTTTCGGGTATTTGCGCGCAAACTCCGCGCCCATTCGCCGCAGGAAAATCAGCTCGCGTTCGTAATGTCCTAAAAGTTCGTCGCGCATCGGTTTCGGTTTATTATTTTTCGCTGACCTCGAAATCGCCGCTGCCGAGCTGCAGAATCGTGTCGAAGGCAATCGGCTCGGGCGTCGGGTCGATATTCAGGCGCGCTTCGATGCGAAATTTCAGTGCTTTGTCCGCGTTGGCGACCGGCTCTAAAGTGACTTTCAAATCAATCAATCTCGACTCGAAAGTTTTAATCGCCGTCTCCATCGCGCGCGTCAGGCGTTTCTGCTCCAGGTGATTTTTGGCGCTGATGCCCGTTATATCGGGCAAGCCGTACAGGACGACCGATTTGAAAACCTCTTCCAGATTTTCGTCGATCCCGTCGGGAAAACAGCGCGTGTTCAAAAGCCACTCCAAATCGCGGCGCACCGATTGTTTCAGCTCGCGCAAATTTCGCGAGCGCGATTTCGGCGCTTCCTGCTGCGATTTCGGCTCAAAATCCAGCAGGCGGTCGAGCACCGAAGGCGTCACGCGAATTTCCGAATCAGCTCGTGGCGGCATTTTACTATCTTTAACCTAAGAAAAAAAACACACCGCTTGCCCGGCAGACGGCGTTTTTCCAATCAAATAATATTTTTCTAACGGTCGTCCGGCTTTTACGATAAACACCGGACGACCGATTTAAATAAAGCAGAGAAAAGATTAAGCTCCGAAGAAGCGAAAATTAAGCTCCCGTGCCTTCGACTTTCTTCGTGTCGTAAGCGATGGTGTTGCTCAAGGCGACCGTACCGTCGGCTTTCTGCTGGAAATATTCGAGCGTGATTTTCGTGTAGTTAAACGAAACCTGCTCCATCGGCAGAGCCTGGCTCGCGCCCGACTGGAAAGACGAGAGAACAAGGTCGTTAAACGTATATTTGTAATAGGTGTAGGGCGAGCCGTCGCCGCCGGTTTTGCGGCAGCTTAAAACCGCCTGCGGGATGTGGTTGCCTTTGCAGACCGCGAGCATAATCTGCGCGCTCGCTTTGCCGTTCTGCATCACGAAATGGAAATCCTGCATGCTGACCTTGCCGGTTCCCAAACCGGTTCCCAAACCGGACGAACCGGCGTTGTTCGCGCCCATCGACCACGATTCGACCTGGATTTGTTTTTCAAAACCGACTGCTTCGGATTCACCTTCGATACCATCAATTTGTAAATAAAAATCAGATTGTGCCATTTTTGTTTTGCTCCTTTTATAATACGTTCGCTGGCTATAATTCCAGACTTTCGCTCCTTATATAATTAATACGAGTTCCTCAGTCATCCCGATACCCTTTATAGACGGCGCGAAAGTCCGGTTTTGCCAAAATTTCAAATCTTCCGCAAATAAATTTTTGCGAATTTAACCGCTGTCTTACTTCGCCGGTTTCGGCAGCTCCGCGACCAGGCGCAGGCTGACGGAAAGCTCGTCGAGCTGGAAGTGCGGGCGCAGGAAAGCGACCGCCCGGTATGCGCCCGGTTTGCCGGGAACTTCCGCCACGTCGACGCGGGCTTCGCGCAGAGGATATTTCGCCTTCTGCTCGGTCGGCGCGACGTCGTTTTCCAGCACGTATTTGCTGATCCAGCGATTCAGAAAGATTTCCGCCTCTTTACGCGACATAAAGCTGCCGATTTTGTCGCGCATCATCGATTTCAGGTAATGCGCGAAACGCGAAACGGCGAAGATATACTGAAGCTGCGACGAGAGACGCGCGTTGGCGTTTGCCGCGTCGGTGTCGTATTTCTTCGGCTTGTTTGCCGACTGGGTGGCGAAAAACGCGGCGTAATCCGTGTTTTTGCAGTGGACGAGCGGGATAAATCCGTTGTCGGAAAATTCCTTCTCGCGGCGG
>DATHBC010000461.1:0-1561 GCA_035296345.1 Pyrinomonadaceae bacterium
GTGGTGCTGGTTATTTTGTTTACGGGCTTGGCGCGCGGGATGACGAACGATATGGCGCGGCGGGCTTCAAACTGGAAGGCGGAAATCGTTTTCACGCGTCCCGGCGCGATGGAGCTTGCCAGCTCGAACGCCTCGGTTTCGACGGCTTACGCCGAAAGATTAAAGCAAATCGAAGGCGTCGAATCGACCGTTCCCGTCATTCGCTACATCACGCCGAACGCCAGACACCGCTGGGGAATCCAGCAAATCGACGGCGTCGAATGGCAGCCGTTTGCCGAGATGAACGATATGCAGATTCTCGACGGGCGCGCGCCGACCGCCCTTGACGAAGTGATTCTGGACGAGCGTTACTTAAAGGAAGAAAACGTCCGGCTCGGCGATAAAATCGAGCTTTTCGGCAAACCCTACACGGCGGTCGGGATTTTTGCGCCGCCTTCCGGGGCGCGCATAAAAATGTCGCTCGCCGCGATGCAGGAAGCTCTCGAAGTGCCGAATAAATGCACGTATATTCTGGTTAAATTAAAAGACGGCGCAAAAGTCGAGGATGTCGCCGCGCAAATCAATCAGACGCTGCCGGGCAACAAGGTCAATCTGACGCGCGATTTAATCATCGACGCGCAGGAGCGCGTGCCGGGCTTGAATCTTTTCCTGCGCGTGCTTGTGGGCTTGGGCGCTTTCGTCAGCACGATTTTCGTTCTGCTTTCGATGTATACGACGATTACGGAACGCCGAAAGGAAATCGGCATTTTAAAATCGCTCGGCGCGTCGAAAAGCTTTATCATCTCGACCATCGAAGGCGAAGCGTTTTTAATCGGCGTGCTCGGCATCCTGCTCGGGCTGGCGGTTTCGTTTCTCGCCGCTTTCGTCATCGGAAATGCTTTCGAGCTGGCTTTCGAGTTCAGCCCGAACTGGATTCTGACCGCCGTTTTGATAGCCGTCGGCGGCAGCCTCGCCGGCGCGCTCTACCCGGCGTGGCGCGCGTCGGGAATCGACCCGGTCGAAGTGATGGTAAATGAATAGTTCAAGGTTTAAAGTTCAAGGTTCAAAGTTCAAACAAACTTTGAACCTTGAACTTTAAACCTTGAACCTGAAGCTTTTATGAACTCGGAACAAGACCTGGTTTTAGGCGCTGTCCAGAACGAAAAAACCGCCAGCAGGCAGGGCATTTTGCAGCGGCTTTTCGCCGTCTGGTTCGACGCTTTCGTTTACAATCAAATCTGGGAAGACCCGCGCGTCGATTTGCAAGCCTTGCGGCTCGACGAAAAATCGCGCGTCCTGACGATTTCTTCCGGCGGCTGCAACGCGCTGAATTATCTGGTCGAAAATCCCGCGTCCGTCACGGCGGTCGACCTGAATCGACATCATATTTATCTGCTCAATCTGAAAATCGCCGCGCTCAAATTCCTGCCCGGCTTTGAAGATTTTTTCGCCTTTTTCGGTTACGGCAGAAGCGAAAAAAACGTCGCGAATTATCAAGAATTTATCGCGCCGAAGCTGGACGACGAAACGCGCGCGTTTTGGGAATCGAATTCCTTTATCGGTAAAATCTCGCACGCGAGGC
>DATHBC010000462.1:0-3138 GCA_035296345.1 Pyrinomonadaceae bacterium
CGAGCGCGAGATTGGCGTCCAGATAAGCGATGGCGTCGTCGCGTTCTCTGCTTTCCGGCTGATTCTGCAAAAGAGCGCGAATTTTTTCGGCGTCTCCGCCCGCGCGAAAAGCCGCCTGGCGATAGAGCAAGCCGCGAAAACGCGGTTCGGCTTTGTTCGCGTCGGCAATCATTTTTTCGGGCGTCGCCGTCGGGTCGCCGAGCGAATCCGGAGCCTGAGTTGCGCGCGTGTTTTGCGGCGCTTGTTTTCTGAGCGCGGTTTGCTTTTGTTTGAGCTGCGCTACTCTTTCCGGCACGAGCTTCTGCAAAACCGGCAGCGCGAAATTCAGCGCGGAAAGCTGGCTGAAATTCGTGGCTTTCATAAATGTGTCGGCGATTTTGTCGGCGATGTTCTTTGCCGATTTGTCGTCGATTTTCAGACTCGGCTGGCTTTTCGCGTTCGGGTTTTCCGGCGGCGGAAAAGCGTAAGGTCGCAGCAGCGCCACGGCAAAGTTCATATTCGCCGGAGTTTTCGACAAATCCGCCGCCAAAAGCTTTTGTATCGTTTCGTCAAAAAGCTTTTTCGCCAGCTCGGCGTCTTTTCTGTAAATTCTTTGCAGCGCCGGGATAATTTCCGGCGAAAAACCTTTTTCCAGATTGGCGCGGATGCGGTCGGCGGCTTTCGACGGGTTCTGCTCGGCGGCTTTGGCGAGCAATCCCTGTTCGAGACGAATTTCCTGCTCGACTCGCATATTGCGCGCGACGGGCTGTTGCTGTTGTTGCTGCTGCGATTGCGGCTCCTGTCTCGGCGACGGGTTTGTCGCGGCGGTCGGAATCACGTAAGTCTGCATTTCGGCGGCGATTTCGGGCGCGCGGGTCATCTGCAAAATCTCCAGCGCCATTTCGGCGTCGCGCTCCGCCACAGTTCGCAAAACCATCTGTCGCAGGCTGAAAATTTCCGCATCTCGCGGGGTGAACGTCTGAGCTATGCCACTGCCGCCGCCAAAGCCGAAGCCTGTTTCCGATGAGCGCGAATCGGGTTTTTCCGATTTCGTATTAATGATTTGGACGATTTCGCCGGCAACGCCGCGAAAAAGCGCGCGCGCTCGTTTTTCGTCTCTCGTCCAGAGCAAATCGCCCGCTATCGCGTAAAGCAGCGCGCGGTTTTCCGGCAGCTTCAGCGCGGCGGTTTCGCCGATTACCTGTTCCAGCAGCTCGACGCCGTTTTTCTCCAGCTCCAGCGCGGCTTTTTCCTTTTCCGGGTCTGATTTTCTCAGCGGAAACTGGGCGAATCCGGTCGAGCTGCCGAAGACGACGGAAAAAATAACCAGCAGGCAAATAAATCGCGAAATCAACATTCAAATCTCCTTTTCGCGGGAAGAAAGTTTCAGGGAATAGAATCTTAGCATAAGATAATATAAATCGGGAAAATTTTGTAGATTGAAACCGGCGCGACACCGTCGGCGAATAAAGAATTATGGTTATAAAAAATCCGGGCGAGATAAAATCCGGCGAGATTACGGACGAGAAAACCTATCTGAGCCGCCGCCGTTTTCTCCGGCGCGCCGGACTGCTGGCGGGAACGACGCTGGCGACCGCCGGGCTGTATAGATTTTTTAACCAGCCGCCGCCGCGAGAAGTCAAAACCGAAATAATCGAAAGCGTCGTCGGCAAATCCGATTTGAGCGCGACCGGAGATAAGCTCAATTCTTTCGAGGAAATCACTAATTACAACAATTTTTACGAGTTTTCGACCTCGAAGACCGCCGTCGCGCGCGAGGCGGAAAATTTCGTCACGCGCCCGTGGACGATTGAAGTCGGCGGAATGGTGCAGAAAGCGCGAACTTTCGACATCGCGGACGTTTTAAATTTCGAGCAGGAAGAAAGAATCTATCGCTTTCGCTGCGTCGAAGGCTGGTCGATGGTCATTCCGTGGGTCGGCTTTCCTTTAAAGAAGATTCTGGATGCGGTCGAGCCGCTCGGCGGCGCGAAATACGTCGCTTTCCAGACGCTCTACGACGCCGGGCAGATGCAGTCTTCCTTTAGCGCCGGAATCGCTTTCCCGTATGTCGAAGGCTTGCGGCTGGACGAAGCTCTGCATCCTTTAACTATTCTCGCCACCGGGCTTTACGGCAGGCAGATGCCGAATCAAAACGGCGCTCCGCTGCGCCTGGTCGTGCCGTGGAAATACGGTTTCAAAAGCATCAAATCAATCGTGCGAATAACTCTGACCGACGTCGAGCCGCCGACCACTTGGAACATTGCCGCGCCCAATGAATACGGTTTTTATTCCAACGTCAACCCGCAGGTCGCGCACCCGCGCTGGTCGCAGGCGACGGAACGCCGCATCGGCGAATACGGTCAGCGCGAAACGCTCGCTTTCAACGGCTACGCCGAACAGGTCGCCGGGCTGTATGAAGGCATGGATTTGAAGAAATTTTTCTAGCCGTCAGCTTTCAGCGGTCAGCTTTCAGCCTGCCGAGTGCTGAAAGCTAGCGGCTGATGACTTTATGAATGACGTAAAATTCCACAAAATTCTAATCTTTATCAACAGCCTCGTGCCGGCTGCTTTACTCGTTTGGGACGCGGCGGGCGGAAGACTCGGCGCGAATCCGGTCGAGTTTTTTCTGCGGACGACGGGCGTTTTGACTTTGATTTTTTTGCTGATAACTCTGGCGGTGACGCCTCTGAGAAAAATGTTCGGCTGGAATAATCTGGTAAAATTTCGCCGGATGCTCGGGCTTTACGCTTTCTTTTACGGCTTTCTGCATTTGATAACCTACGGCATTTTCGACAAAAACTTTAACTTTTCCGCGATTGCCGCCGACGCTTGGCAGCGCCCGTTTATCGCCGTCGGAATGCTGGCGTTTTTTTTGCTGATTCCGCTGGCGGCGACTTCGACGAACGGGATGATAAAACGGCTCGGCGGCAAAAACTGGGCGCGGCTGCATAAATTGACTTATCCCGTGGCGATTCTGGGCGTGATTCATTTCTGGATGATTGTTAAATCGGATTTGAAATACCCGGTTTTCTTCGCGTTTATTCTGGCGATTCTGCTCGGCTACAGGATTTTCGCCGCTCAGAAAAAGAAAGTCCGGAACGTGAAGGCAAATCAGGAAATCTGACGCCTCAGCAAGCGATTAAATAAGCCGCCGAGAAG
>DATHBC010000463.1:0-2193 GCA_035296345.1 Pyrinomonadaceae bacterium
GGCTTTTCCCAATGCGCTTGGACGGGCTGCCCGGCGGGCGTCAGGCAAAGATTTCCGGCTGCGGCTCTGGTCGTCACGAGCTTTCCGCTCGCCGAGATTTTCTCGGTTGTCAATTGACCGCCGAGCGTGATGTTCAGCTCGTGCCAGCTCGCCTTTTGCTCAATCATCCTGCCCGGCAAAACGCGCGCCCGGTGCAGTTTTACGCCCGTCCACTCGGTCGCCTGGCGGAACAGGTACGGCGATTGATTCGGCTTTACTCTCCAATCGATTTGCACAAAGTAATATTTAATGCAGAGTCGAAAAAAATGCAAGTTTCAGGTTCCGGGTTTCGAGTTTGACGATTGTTTTAACCTGAAACCTGAAACCCGGAACCTGAAACCTGTTTACGGCACGCGCGTTTGACCCAGAAGCTCGCGGACGGCTGCATCGAGCTGCGAATCTTTTCCGCTTAAAGATTCACCGATTGGGCGCGTGACGGGAACATCGACCGGGCGCGGGTTCATTTCCATATTTTTGCCGTCGCTGCCCGTCACCAACTGGCGCGGCAGGCGCACGGTCGTGCCGTCGAAAGTCGTGACGTTCCATGTGTAAATAATCCATCCGGCGGTCGGCTCGCCGACGACTTTGCCGAGCTTCAGCGCGCGATAGCCTTCGGTTAAATCTTCGGCGTCGGAAAGCGAATGCTGGTTGGTCACGAGAATCGTCGGGCGTTCCAGCGCGCGCTGTCCGAGCGCGGTGCGCGCCGGAACCGTCCACAACCCTCGTTCCTTCATATTCAGATAACCGCGCCGCGACAAAACGTCAATCACATACGGGTTGATAAATCCGCCGTTGTTGTTGCGAATATCGACGACGACGCCTTCTTTATTTTGATTCTGCACGTCCAGATCGACGTAAAGCTGCGCCAGGCTGCCCGCGCCCATATCAGGCAGATGAACGTAGCCGAGCCTGCCGCCGCTGACGCGCTCGACGTATGCGCGATTCGCTTCGACCCATTGGCGATAGAGCAGATTTTTCTCCGTCGCGGTGTTGACGGGTTTGACGATGACTTCGCGTTTGTTCGAGCCGTCGACGCTGGCGGAAACTTCCAGCTCGACGCGTTTCCCGACTTTGTTTTCCAAAAGCTCGTCCAGATTTGTTCCGGCATCAATCCGCACGCCGTCGACGCTTATCAGATATTCGCCGACTTTGACGCCGCGCGTTATATCGACGGGACCTAAAGCGATGATTTCCGTGATTTTCAGGCGTCCGTTTGCCTCATATTCCGCCCGGTCGAAACGCAAACCGAGTTTTCCGACCGGCGTCGGCGTAAAAGCGGAATTTCCGAAAACGCCGAGATGCGACGCGTTCAGCTCGCCCGCCATCAGCGACATCAGGCGGCGCATTTCG
The DNA here is from genome assembly GCA_035296345.1 of Pyrinomonadaceae bacterium. Taxonomy (GTDB): domain Bacteria; phylum Acidobacteriota; class Blastocatellia; order Pyrinomonadales; family Pyrinomonadaceae; genus JALZHR01. The sequence continues at coordinate 1,390 of DATHBC010000463.1, forward strand.
TCCGTCGTTCGCGCGCCCGCAATCAACGGCTCGTAAGTTTTTTCAATCGCGTTCCAGTCCGCGCCGTGATATTTGTCGTCGTAGAAATTATCGCGCAAAAATCGCCAGCCCTGTTTAAAGGTTTCCATTTTTTCATGCGCGAAATTGACGTTCATTTCCAGATTAAGCGTTAGCTGGCGCGTTTCTCGCCGTTCGAGCGTGACGATGTTGACCCGACCGTTTTCGATGTAGTAAACCTCTTTGGAATCGGGCGAAAACTGCGCGTCGGATTTGAAATTCGCCGTCGAGGTGATTTGCTTCGCCGTCTGGTCGGTCGCCAGCTCGTCGAGCGGCATCGTGTAGAGATTAAACTGATTTTCCGCCGAAGCGAGAATCAAGAGCGTTTTTCCGTCCGGGCTGACGACCTGACCGTTAACGTTTACGCCCGGACGCAAAAGGCTCAGACGCTGGCGGATATTGTCAAAGACGATTTCACTTGATTTTATTTCTTCCGGCGAAGTAACGGGCGACGGCGAAGCGGCGGGCGAAGGCGAGACAGCCGGCGACGGCGAAGCTTGCGTCACCGGGCTCGGGCTGGTGCTCGGGCGCGGTCTGTCCTGCGGATTTTCCTGGCGGAAAAGGTCTCGGAACTGGTCTTCGCGGAATTTCGGCGTCCGCAAACGCAAATCGATTCGCGCCAGCGAGCCTTCCTCGGTGCGCTGGTTCGTGTCGAACAAAATAAACGAGCTGTCCGGACTCCACGAAAGCGAGTTGCTGTTGGAATTGGCGATAAAGCTGACGGGCTGCGCCGCGCCGCCGTTTGCC
>DATHBC010000464.1:0-5032 GCA_035296345.1 Pyrinomonadaceae bacterium
GAATCAACGGCTGTCAAATCCGTGGTTTTCAAAGAAAGCTCGCCGAAAACAGAGATTAGCGCCAGAAGAATTAATTGAGCGACGGATGAATTTTAGAAAAAAGAGTTAATAAATTAAAGATGAAGATTATACTTTATTAACTCTCCCAATCTTTCGCGCGCTCGATGGCTTTCGTCCATCGCGCCCGCAGTTCTCCGGCTTTTTCGGCTGGCATTCGCGGCTCGAAGATTTTGTCGATTTGCCAGGCACTGGAAATTTCGTCTTTCGATTTCCAGAATCCAACCGCCAAGCCCGCCAGATAGCCCGCGCCGAGCGCCGTCGTTTCCGTGATGCGCGAGCGGACGACCGGCGTCTGCAAAATGTCGGCTTGAAATTGCAGCAGCGTTTCGTTTGCCGTTGCGCCGCCGTCGACTCTTAATTCTTTCAGCTCGATGCCGGAATCGGCGCGCATTGCGTCTAGCAAATCCGCCGTTTGATAAGCGATTGATTCGAGCGCGGCGCGGGCGATGTGAGCTTTGCCCGCGCCGCGCGTCAAACCGATTATCGTGCCGCGCGCGGTTTGATTCCAATGCGGCGTGCCCAGACCGGCAAACGCCGGAACGAAATAAACGCCGCCGTTGTCGGCGACCGAATTTGCCAGCGCCTCGACGTCCGCCGATTTTTCGATAATTCCCAGCGAATCTCTCAGCCATTGAATCACCGCGCCGCCGATAAAAACGCTGCCTTCGAGCGCGTATTCGGTCACCTCATTAATCTGCCAGCCGACGGTCGTGAGCAGTCTGTTTTTCGATTCGACCGCCTTTAAGCCCGTATTTTGCAGCATGAAACAGCCCGTGCCGTATGTATTTTTCGACATTCCGGCTTTGAGACAGCCTTGCCCGAAAAGCGCCGCCTGCTGGTCGCCCGCGTTTCCGGCAATCTGGATTCCGCTTAATTCATCCGGCGTTTTTACCTCGCCGTAGATTTCGCTCGACGACGCGACCCGCGGCAGAATCGCGCGCGGAATGTTGAAGATTTCCAGAAGCTCCGTGTCCCAGTTTAAATCGTGAATGTCGAAAAGCATCGTTCGCGAAGCATTGGAAACGTCCGTCAGGTGAAGCCCGCCGCCCGTCAGTTTCCAAATCAGCCACGAATCGATTGTGCCGAAACAAAGCTCGCCCGTTTCGGCTAAATTTCGCGCGCCTTCGACCGTTTCCAGAATCCATCTCAATTTGCTCGCGCTGAAATAGGCGTCTACTTCCAAACCCGTTTTGCGGCGAATCAAATCCGCGTATTTCGCGCGAATCTCGTCGCAGAAAGCCGAAGTCCGGCGGTCCTGCCAGACTATCGCGTTATAAACCGGCTCGCCCGTTTTTCGATTCCAGCAAACGGTCGTCTCGCGCTGGTTCGTGATGCCGATTGCGGCAACGTCTTTCGCGGTCAGATTCGCTTTTCTTAAAGCCTCAATCGCCGTCCGCGACTGCGTTTCCCAAATTTCCCGCGGGTTGTGTTCGACCCAGCCGCCGCGCGGAAAAATCTGCGTGTATTCCTTCTGCGCGAGCGACACGATGCGGCTCTCTTTATCGAAAACAATGGCGCGGCTGCTCGTCGTGCCCTGGTCGAGAGCGAGAATGTATTTTTCGTTATTCGTGGCTTTGCCCTTAAAGCCAAGTTTTCCACAGGGTTTTAGGGCAACTTTAAACACTTTTAGGGCAGAATTTATATTACAGGAAATTAACGCTTCACAGAAATAAACATTTCGCTTGCAATTATTCTACCGAAGAGTTAGAGATGGGTGCTAACCTTATGATTGCTTACGGAATGACAAAAGAAGAATTAGAAGAAAAGTGCCAAGGCTTTGATATTGGAATAAGAGAAAAAGTTAAATTTCTTCTGGAAAACGGAGTCGAAACTTACGAATCGTGCGAAGGTGGTGAAGGGCATTGTTTTCCGAAACCGACAATTAGATTTCACGGCTCAAGGGCAGAAGGTTTTAGAGCATTAGCGGTTGCATTGCAAAGCGATTTAAAAGTTGCGGAGTTAAAGCGAATTTGGATTATAAACGATGGTGAACCGACAGGTGCTTGGTGGGAAATGACCTTCACTCCCACCAAGCAAGATTAACTGAAGTTACCGTCCTTTTCTAGCCAAATCATTGCATTCGTCGCATCTGGGTTTTCCACCAGTGCCTTCTCTGCGATTTTCAGTTTCGATATTGTTTCCGGTGTTACATTCAGTATTATCGTGATGGACATTCGACTTAATTGAATGCCAAGCTGATGTTTTCATGGTGTTTATTCTCCTTTTTATCTAATAACTAGTAACGGACTGTTGACAAAGGATAACACCAGATTGTATTTTAGATGTAGGAATACCTATCTGTTGTTATCCAATGCAACAGGTTATTTACGAAGAGCGACCTAGTAACGATAGGTCGTTTTTCATTTTTGAATTATACTTTAGCCTCTTTATTTCGTCAAACGTTTCATCGCTGAAATTTTGTCTAAACTTATATTATTTGACAGAACGGGACTCAACTTCTAAGTTTTGGCGAATTTGCTCTAATTACATCATCACAGCCTTATAATATTAAAACTAAATTTCGCGCCAGAATTCCGGCTTTAAGCCAAATTTATACATTGACCGAACTAGACAAATTAAATTGTGAGCTAGAATTCGCGCTAGACACTCGTTAATCTGTGCCGTTCGCATTTTACTTCTTAGATTTTCGCCGAATAAAGTTTTGAGCATGTGGAAGGCGGTTTCGACGTTTGATCTTCGATGATAATGAGTGAGAAATTTGTCTTTGTTCATGGCGTAATAGTGATATAGCCGGTTCCACAGTTCGTTTCCTACTTTATCGGTTTCTCGGCTGTTTGATTTCCAAGCGATATAAGGATAGATGTCGTTATCAACTGCAATTTGTAGATTTGCTTTGGAAAGATACGCGGCGTCCGCTGAAATTTCGACCATCTCGAAATTTTTTGCAGTGGCTTCGACTAAAGGAGCAAAATAGTTTGCTTCGTGATCATATTTCTCGGTAACTTCAGCCGCCGTAATGATATTTGTTAAAGTGCCGATGCAAATATGCATTTTCAGCCAATCTCGTTTTTCAATCAGGCGCGGTTCGGTATATCTGGCATAAAGCCACGTAAAACCGCCTGTAGTTGCAAATCCGCTGGCGTCTACGGCAAAAGCCTTTTCAAGGGCGACCAATGGGAGGCTGCTTTGTTCAATCATTATTTTGAGATAAGGCGTAAGTGATTCTCTTTGCAGATAGCGAAAAATAGCGTTGTAATGCGGGAGTTCGGAAATAAAGCCAATAGCGTGCGCTGTGCGTAGATCGGTCATAAATCTGCGACTTGAATAGGTTGAATACACTTTGAAAACGCAGGCGAAAATCATATCTCCTAAATTTAAAGGCGGTCTGCCATTCTTGTGTGACGGCTCGGCGATGCCTTTACATAACTCGGCGAGTAGGTTTTGAAATTCAAATTTTTCGAATACTTGGCTTTTATTATAAGGCGACCAGAATTGCGGATAAGTTTTGCGTTTTTGAGTGGACTTCGGAATTTGCGACATTTCTTCTTCGGTGAGGAGAGCTAGGAATTCCTGCTCGAAAGAAAATTCAACCGCAAAGATGTGTTTGCATTTCTGACGATGAAATTCAAAATCCGGGCAAGTGCAGCTTAGTTTTTTTAGGTCTACTTTATAGCGGGTGCTTTTGCCGGAAGAAGAGGGGACAAGCCAAATTCCATCTTCCTGTTTAATTGTGTATCGCCGTGCAATTTCCCGCCCACGAGTCTCACGCGGGTTAGCTGAATCATATTCCATTGTGCGTTCTCCCTTCTTGATTTCACAGGCGAGTTACTGCACAATGTAGTTTCCTAGGCTACGGGGCGACCAACTCGCGCTGTGGTTAATAAGCACGGAAGTTGTTGACGCAACTTACCGTGCTTTTTACCTTGACTTTACTAGGACAGCATACTATTTAAACCACTTGAAAGCAAGGTAAGTCATTGAAAACACTATGTTTGCGTGAATTGGTTAATATTAGGTTAGCTTTTGTATAGTCAAGTGAATTTAGTTTTCATTTGCGTTTTGAGAAAACAAAAAACGAAGAAAAATACCTCTCATTCAATAATGAAAGGAAACTTCGTCTTCGTTCAATCAATATACTGCGGGATATGTATTCTTATATCATAAAATTATTGAAAAACATAGAAGCAATACAACAATTCTTCATCTATTTGAAATAGAGCGCATTATTCTGGTCAAGCAATAATCTATTATCGCCAGCAACGACAGACACTTTATAATTCCAGAAAGCATAATCCTCCTTCGTTTCCGTCACGCCGAGAATCCAATAGTCGCCCGGAGCAATATCGTTAATAACAACTTTACCTTGAAAATCGGTCATAACTTCGCGCAAAAAATGCGGAGCAGTATCTTTCCCCTGCTGTATCATTACGATTATCATTTCTATTCCCAGCACACTTGTTTTTTTCTCTTCGTCGCTTAGCTTTCTTTCAGGCGGAATTTTAATGTTCTTTTCCATGCCGATTCTTTCCATAGCCGCCCGCATCTTTTTATTTGCTTGCGCCAACTCTATTGTAGCCTTTAAGTTTTGAGGAAATGATAATTTACTCGTATAGTCCTCCATTGAGCGAGCATTTACGGATTTCGGAGACGGAACCTCTACGTCAAGAAGGTCTTTATTAAGAAGAAAAAGGCTCTTTCGCGCTACGGGGCGCACTTCATTGGCGTCATAAACCAGTTGCGCTTCGATATATAGTGTGCCTTTATCCGGCGTTGTAGTCGGAGGCGTATTTGAATTTGAGTTTTCTCCTAAACGATTGCAGGAACTGAAAATCAGAACATAACTAATCAGCGCAAAAGCAGCGACAGTGTAAGTGATAATCTTCATTATTTTATCCTTTTCCGTGATTGTGTTTGGAGTTTTTTTACCGCATAATTCTGCTATCAATTATGCGAAAGGCAGTCCATTTAGCGACCTAATATGCCGTCTGCCTGTATCTCACAAAACAGTGGG
>DATHBC010000465.1:0-2597 GCA_035296345.1 Pyrinomonadaceae bacterium
TAAAAAACGCCGTCCGCGCCGCTGCCCGTTTTAAATGTTTGTCTGGTATTAAAAAGATTGTGTGTCATATTTTTTATTGCGGCAGATGGATTTAAAATTGCCGTGTAAATCAAATTATTATTGTAAAACGGAAAACGAAAAACTCAAGCAAATCTTTGTTTTAGTAAAAAAATTCATCAAGCCGTCCGCGCAGATTTTCGATTCTAATATCTTTGCGCGTTAAATATTAATATTCAAGGTTCAAGTTACAATTTTCCCGCCCGGTTTTTTATTTCAAATAATTTTACTTTTGAACTTTTCAGTTTCGCTCAATCGCGCTATATTCAATTTTCGACAATCGTAAATCGTGAATCGCAAACAGTTGTTTTCTCTGTTTACGATTCACGATTTACGATTCACGCGAAAATTATGATAGACGGTGACAGTAGAAATGGCAGGAACTCGTTTAGCGCTCAAAAAAATCGGGCTAAACCTGCGTCGCTCGCGCGAGCGTCTGCGTCGCGGTCTGTCTTCTTCAAATAGTCGTCTTATCGCTTATCTCGCCGTTTTGGGTCCCGGCATCATCGCCGCCAGCGCGGGCAACGACGCCAGCGGCATCGCCACTTATTCGACCGTCGGCGCAGCCTACGGCTACTCTCTGCTCTGGGTTTTCATCCCGATGACGCTCAGCCTTATCATCGTGCAGGAAATGTGCATTCGGATGGGCGTCGTCACCGGGCAGGGCTTGGCGGATTTGATTCGCGAGCGCTTCGGCGTGCGCTGGACGGCGCTGGTGATGCTGGCGCTTTTGATTGCGAATACGGGCGTGATTATCTCGGAATTTGTCGGCATCGCGCAGGCGTCGGAGCTGTTCGGCATCCCGCGATATTTTACCGTTCCGCTGACCGGCATGATGATTTGGTGGCTCGTCGTCAAGGGAACGGCGAAGCGCGTCGAGCAGGTTTTTCTGGCGATGTCCCTGGTTTTTTTCGGTTACATCGTTTCGGCTTTTCTCGCCAAGCCCGATTGGTCGGAAGTCGGGCGCGAATTAGTCCAGCCGTCTTTTCAGTTCGACAGTCTTTATCTTTTCACCGTGATGGCTTTAATCGGCACGACGATTACGCCGTTTATGCAGGTTTTCGTGCAATCGACCGTCGTCGAAAAAGGGATGGACAAGGACGATTTGCCGCTCGCCCGCGCCGACGTCGTGACGGGAACGCTTTTCGCCTGTCTGATTGCCGCTTTTATCGTCATTTCAACCGCCGCGACATTAAATAAACAGGGCGTTACCGAACTGGATTCCGCCGCGACCGCCGCCGAAGCGCTCGTGCCGGTCGCCGGGCAATACGCGAAATATCTTTTCGGCATCGGGCTTTTCGGCGCGGCGATGCTGGCGATGGGCGTTTTGCCGCTGGCGACGGCTTATTCTCTGACCGAGGCTCTCGGATTCGAGAAAGGCTTGTCGCACAGTTTCCGCGAAGCGCCGATTTTTCTCGGCATTTTCACGTCGCTCATCGTCATCGGCACGATTGTCGCGCTGATTCCGCACATTCCGCAGATTCAGCTTTTGCTTTTCACGCAGACCATCAACGGGCTCCTGCTTCCGGTCATTCTCATCGCCATCGTTTCGCTCTCTTCGAACCGCGAGATTATGGGCGAGCACGCCAATCGCGGCTGGTTTAAAATCGCCGCCTGGCTGATTACGATTATCGTCTCCTGCCTGTCGCTCGCGCTAATCGGCTCGACGCTGTTTTCGATTATCAATTAAGCCCGGTTCGCCGCAAACCGGATTCGGTTTGCTTCATACCGAGTTAGGTTTAGAGCAAACCGGATTCGGTTTAGAGTAAACCGCGTTCGGTTTGACTCATACTGCGTTCGGTATGACTTAAACCGGATTCAGTTTGCTTCATACCGAGTTCGGTTTGCTTCATACCGGATTCGGTATGAAGCAAACCGGATTCGATTTGCTCTAAACCGAACTCGGTTTGCTCCATATCGAACTCGGTTTGAAGCAAACCGAATCCGGTTTAAGCCGAATCCACTTGTTTCCAGTCCGGAAACGGACGATTTTTATTACGAAAACAACGAGACAAAAGCGGCAGGCGGCAAGTTAATTTCTTTCACTTATCGCTTGCCGCTTACCACTTCTTCCAGGTTTTATGTTAATTTGTGGCTGAAGTTTCCTGAAATATGAAATCCGACGAACTGCGAAAGCATTTTTTCATTTTTATAATTTTTGCCGCCGTCGTGACGTTCGTGCTGGTGACGCTGCCGTTTATCGAGCCGGTTCTGCGGCAATACGTCGTCGCTTTTTTCGGCACGACCGACGCGCGGATGGGCGAAACGGCGGGCGGTTTGTTCGACACGCTGCTGAAAGTCGTCAAGATTCTCGTCTGGATGGGCTTGATTTTCGCCATCGTCCGTTTTTTCAATTCGCTGATTACGGGCACGATTCTCCGGCGGACGGGAAGCAGTGAGCTGACGACGCTGCTGCGCAACGTTATTTCCATCATTATTTTCGTCGTCGCTTTTACGATTGTCGTCAAATCGCAGTTCGATACGGATTTGACGACGTTTTTTGCCGGTTCGACGATTCTGGCGGTCGTCATCGGTCTCGC
>DATHBC010000466.1:0-3847 GCA_035296345.1 Pyrinomonadaceae bacterium
CGAAACAGCAAGCCAGTATCAATAAACTTATCGCCGGACGAAACAATTTTTTCATAAAACTTTAAGTCAAGTTATACGGCTCGTAACCGCGCAGCGGGTAATCTTTGCGCAGCGCGTGACCGTCGAAATCCGACGGCAGTAAAATTCTTTCCAGATTCGGATGACCTTCGAAAATAACGCCGAACATATCGAACGTTTCGCGCTCGTGCCAGTTTGCCGTGCGCCAGACGCCCGTCACGCTCGGCACGTTCGGCTCGTCTTCCGAAAGCAAAACTTTCAGGCGCAGGCGGCTGTGATGAACGGTCGAAAACAGATGATAATTGACCTCGAAACGCGGGTCTTCTTCCGCGCCGCGGTCAGCGCCGCAAATGTCCGACAAAAGGTCGAAATCGTGCGTCGTTTTTAAAAAACGGCAAACGTCTTCGATAGATTCGCGCGGCACATAAGCGGTGACTTCGCCGAAAGTGTCTTTAAAATCGGCAACCCACGCCGGGTTTTCGGCTTTCAGTTTTTCGATGTATCCAAGCATTTGTTGTTCGGACATATTTTATAAATATACAAAAAGAGGCGGTGAAGTTTTCCGTAACGTAAATCTTTCACCGCTTCATTTAACCTGTGTACTACGAAGATTTTCTTCGTTCGTGTTTTGACGGAATCGTGTACGGGCGCGTCTCGGCGCGGCGCGAGCCGGTAATCGATTCGCTGCACATCGTCACCGGCAGCGTTCCGGGGATGAGCGACTGGCGCGATTCTTCTTCAAAAGTGTCGCGGCGGTCTTTGACCGATTCCTTCATAATCTTGTCCTGCAGCATCATAATCGCATGCACCAGCATTTCGGGGCGCGGCGGGCAGCCCGGCACATAGACATCGACCGGAACGATTTTATCGACGCCCTGCACAATCGCGTAATTGTCGAAAACGCCGCCGGTCGTCGCGCACGCGCCCATCGAGATAACCCATTTCGGCTCGGGCATCTGGTCATAGATGCGTCTTAAAACCGGAGCCATTTTGCGCGAGACGCGTCCAGATACAATCATCACGTCAGCCTGCCTGGGGCTGGCGCGAAACGTTTCCGCGCCGAATCGGGAAAGGTCGTGACGGGCTGAAACCGTATTCATCATCTCGATTGCGCAGCAAGCCAAGCCGAACGTGGCCGGCCAGAGCGAGGATTTTCTCGCCCAGTTGACTACCGCATCGAGCTTTACCGTAATAACGTCAGGTAACGATTCAAAAAGTGTATTTTCTAAACCCATTTTTCAACTCCAAAATTCTCAAGCTAATTTAACTTGCTTTAAGCGGCGCGCTTTTCCTGCTGCATCGTGCGCGCCCGTTTGTTGGCGGCAATGAGCGTTCGGGCTTCGGCGCGAGCTTCGGAACGCGCTTGCAGGCTCCAGTCAAAGACGCCTTTTTTCCAGATATAAACGAGCCCGGCGATAAGAGTGGCGATAAAAATCATCACCTCGACAAAAGCAATCGTGCCGTAGGAAACGTTTTCGCCCAGGATACTCTTAAAAGCCACCGCGAAAGGAATCAGAAACAAAACCTCGATGTCGAACAGCAGGAACGCCACCCCGACCATGTAAAATTTCACCGAAAATCGGTCGTGCGCCGACCCGACCGGGTCTTTACCGCACTCGTAGGGCATCAATTTCGTCGCCGTTCTTTTTCGCGGTCCGATTAATTGCGTGACCAGAATCTGGCTCGCCGCAAAACCCGCCGCCACGACAAACATGACGGCTATCGGAAGATACGCTCCAATATCAAATGCTGTTGACATTTAGATTCTCCTTCAGTCCTTTCCTGTTGCACTCAAAATGCGCCGAACAGACGATAAATTCTCGTCAAAAACAGCTTGAGAATTATGGCACAAGTTAATCGTAAGTGAAGCCAGACGGAGAGTCAAGAGTCTAGACAGTCTGGAGAGTCCGGAGAGCGAAAGAAATAAATTTCTTTAAAAAAATCGACTAAATTTCCTCAATAATTTCGACGAAATATCTTCGATTTGACCCTAGACTGTCCGGACTGTCCGGACTGTCCGGACTTATTTTTCGTTGACCGTCCGTAAACGCTTGTGTTACTTTCATAAAGGACGCAAAATGCGTTCGAAAATTCGCCGCCTTTCTCGCCAAATTGCCGTGATTACGGGTTTTAATACAGACATCGAATATAACGGAGTGACTTATCACGTCCAGACCGAGGACAAGGGCGTCAATACGCCGCTTATCTTGTCGCTCGTCTACGACCGTGGGACGATTCTCGCCAGCAAACGCTCGCCTTACGACGATTTACTGAAGGGCGGGCTGGACGAAAAACAGCTTGCCGAGCGCCTGCAAAAACAGCATCACCTTATCTGCGCGGCGATAAAAGCCGGTCGCATAGAGGATTTGCGGCGGATGACGATGAAAGAATCCGCCTCGAAGAAAAAAGGTCTCATCGCGCAAAAGGAAATCAAAGTTCCGGTCGCGGAAAAAACGGATGCAAAACGCGAAGAAATCCCGATGCCGGATTTGCTGGCGAAAAGCGCCGCGCAGTTCGAGCCGGATTTCGACCCGCTGCAGCTTCAAGTTAAACCCGATTCGCTGCGGGGCGAAGAGGCGATTTTTGAAATTCCCATCAGCATTCTGGAAGAACCGATTATCGAGGCGGTCGAAATCGTCGAGGAAGAAACGATTCTGCCGATCGATGCGGTCGAAATCATCACGGATTTTACCAAAGCCGAATCGCACGAGGAAGAAAAACTCAGAATCGAGCTGCTCAATTCGCCGACCTTTAAAGGCGGCGAGCGAAAAACGCTGAGCATTCTGGTGCATCGCGGGCAGGAGGAAACCGGCACGGGCGGCGCGCACGTGATGGTCAAAGTTCTCGGCTCGGCGTTTCGCCCGCTGATTTTCCACGCCAAAACCGACAGCAATGGCATCGCCATCGTCCATCTCCAACTGCCGAGCTTCAAACAGGGACGCGCCGCCGTGCTGGTCAGAGCGATGACCGGCGGCGAGGAAGTTGAGTTGAGGCGTGTAATTCAGCATAATTGATTCGATGAAAGTTTTTATCAACGGTGAGACGAGGGAAATTGATGGGAATTTGAATTTGCGCGAGCTTCTGCGGCGGTTCGATTTGCCCGCCGAGCGCGTCGCCGTCGAGCTGAACCGAGAAGTCGTCCGCAAAAAAGATTGGGAGACGATAGAAATCAGGGAAGCCGACAAAATCGAAATCGTCCATTTCGTCGGCGGCGGGTGAATCAATTACGAATTAAAAATTACGAATTACGAATTAAAAACCGAAATTAAGAATCGTAAAATGCGGGCTAAGTTTTTCTAATTTAGCCCGCATTTCTTTTGTTCGGTTTTTTGTTAAGATTGAAACTGTAAATTTACAATCTGTTTCTTCCAATTCGTAATTCGTAATTTTTAATTCGTAATTGATTTTATGTCTGATTCATTTGTTTTAGCCGGAAAAACTTTTAATTCGCGCCTCATCATCGGCACGGGAAAATATCGCTCGCACGGGGAAATGCAGGAAGCGCACGCGGCTTCCGAAGCCGAGATGGTGACGGTCGCCGTCAACCGCGTGCCGCTCGACCGCGCCGCCGAATCGTTTCTCGATTATCTCTCGCCCGAGATGCAGATTCTGCCGAACACGGCTGGCTGCTACGACGCCGAACACGCCGTCCGCACGGCGCGTCTCGCTCGCGAGGCGCTCGAAACCGATTGGATAAAGCTCGAAGTCATCGGCGATAAAGTCACGCTTCTGCCCGACAACGAGCAGACGCTGGAAGCGGCGCGCGTTCTCGTCAAAGAAGGCTTTATCGTTCTGCCGTATTTCTCGGACGATTTGATTATGGCGAAAA
>DATHBC010000467.1:0-3602 GCA_035296345.1 Pyrinomonadaceae bacterium
CGCAAACCCGACGCTTACAAAGGCAAAGGCGTTCGCTACGCCGACAGGACTTATAAACTGAAACCCGGCAAAACCGGCAAGTAATAAAAATAATAATAGATGTAACCTGCCGTTGTTACTGAAAAACGCGCAGTCCATCGAAATAAAGGTTAGATTATGGCAAACAAAGATAGAGCAGGAATCCGGCGCGCCGTTCACAGCCGCATTCGCAAGAAAGTGCGCGGAACGGCGGAACGCCCGCGCCTGGCGGTTTTCCGCAGCGTAAATCACATTTACGCGCAGGTGATTGACGATATAAACGGAAAAACTCTGGCGTCAGCCTCGACGGTCGAAAAAGATTTGCGGGGCGCGACGGGCGGAAACATCGAAGCCGCGCAGAGAATCGGCAAAGCGGTTGCCGAGCGCGCGCTCGCCGCCGGCGTATCGAGCGTCGTTTTCGACCGCGGCGGTTATGTTTATCACGGTCGCGTGAAAGCTCTGCTCGATGCGACGCGCGAAGCGGGCTTGAACAAATACGAAGCTCAGGCAGCAGAAGCAGCACAGGAAACAGCGGAGTAACGGAATAAAGCAATGAAAACAAATAACCAACGCATCTCGCCGCAGGGCTTGATTTTAAAAGACCAGTTGATTTCGATCAATCGCGTGACAAAGGTCGTCAAGGGCGGTAAAAATATGTCTTTTGCGGCGCTGGTCGTCGTCGGCGACGAAGAAGGTCACGTCGGTTTCGGCACGGGCAAAGCGAAAGAAGTTCCGAACGCGATTAAAAAAGCGGTCGAAGCGGCAAAGAAAAATCTGATTAAAGTAACGTTGATTAACGGGACGCTGCCGCACCCGATTATCGGCAAATACGGCGCGGGACAGGTTCTGCTGAAACCGGCTGAAGACGGCACGGGCGTCATTGCGGGCGGCGCGGTGCGCGCGGTTCTGCAATCGCTCGGCGTGCACAACGTGAGAACGAAAATTTTGGGTTCGAACAATGCTCATAACGTTATTCGCGCCACTTTCGACGGCTTGTCCAGGATGAAAGACCCGGTCGAGGTAGCGCGCCTGCGCGGCAAACAGGTGGAAGAATTGTTATAAAAGCCGTCAGCCGTCAGCGGTCAGCAAAGAAAAAAAAGCTGATAGCTGAAAGCTGATAGCTGAAAGCTGAATTTAAAGAAATGGCAAACAAAACACAGCAAGAAAACAGCGGCGGAAGCATTAAGATTCAATATTACCGAAGCTCAATCGGCTATTCCGGCAAACAGAAAGCGATTGTGAAAAGTCTGGGCATTACGAAGCTCAACCAGACGGTCGAGCGCCCCGACACGCCTTCGATGCGCGGAATCGTCGCCAAAGTTCCGCATCTTTTAAGAATTGTCGAGTAGATTGAATTAACCACAAAGCCGCGCCGGACACAAGGAAAAGCCTTCTGATAAGCCTTTGTGTTCTTTGTGCCTTTGTGGTGAAATTCTTTTTAAGAGGAAAAGAAAATGGCATTAACATTAAACAACTTGCATCCCGCGCCGGGAAGCACGCACAAAAAGAAAAGAGTCGGGCGCGGTCCGGGTTCGGGCTTGGGAAAAACTTCGGGTCGCGGGCACAAAGGGCAGAAATCGCGTTCCGGTTATTCGAGCAAATCCGGTTTCGAAGGCGGACAGATGCCTTTGCAGCGCCGCCTGCCGAAACGCGGCTTTACCAACATCTTCAAAAAACAATGGCTGGAAATCAGTCTCGCCAAGCTTGAAGAAAATTTTAACGCGGGCGACGAAGTGACGCCGGAAATTCTGCACCAGCGCGGTCTGATTAAAAAAGCCAAGCACGATTTGGTTATTTTAGGAACCGGCGAAATCAGCAAAGCCCTGAAAATTTCGGCGCATCGCTTTACCAAAAACGCGAAAGACAAAATCGAAAAAGCCGGCGGCAGCATTACGGAAATCGTCAAGGAAAAAGCTGCCGAAGCGCAGGCTTAAAATAAAGCTCGCCGTCGCGGCTTTTTTGTCAGTCGAAAACACGCTAAACTGACTCGAAAGTAATTTTTGTTCTACTACTAGAGGAATATAATGGATAAGTTTTTTGCCGCAATCCAGAATATGTTTAAAGTGCCCGAGCTGCGAAGCCGGATACTTTTTACGCTCGGAATGCTGGTTATTTATCGCTTCGGCGCGCACATCCAGTCTCCGGGAATTAATAAGGCTCAGCTCGAAAGAGTCTGGGGCGAAGTCAGCGGAACGCTGCTCGGCGTGCTCGACCTTTTTTCGGGCGGCAATTTTCGCACGATTTCCGTTTTCGCGCTCGGCGTCACGCCCTATATTACGGCGTCGATTATCATACAGCTCATGACGGTGCTTTATCCGGCGCTGAAAAAAGTGCAGGAAGAAGGCGAAGTCGGGCGGCAGAAACTGAACCAGTGGACGCGCTATCTGACGGTGATTTTGTGCGCCGTGCAGACGTTTTTCGTCGCCACGTGGCTCAGCCGCAACCAGATTATCGGCGATACCTGGTGGGCGACGTTTATGATTGTCGTCACTTTGACGACCGGGACGGTTTTCGTGATGTGGCTCGGCGAGCAAATCACGGAGCGCGGCATCGGAAACGGAATCTCGCTGCTGATTTTCGCGGGCATCGTCATCGGCTTGCCGAGCGGGTTGATGCAGATTTCCGAGCGCGTGCGCGGCGGCAATCCGATGCAGACGTTCGGCGTGATTTTCCTCGCCGTGGTTTTGATTGCGCTTATCGCATTGATTGTTTACGTCGAATCGGCGCGGCGAAACATCGCCATCAGCTACGCCAGCCGCCGCGTCGGAAACCAGACTTTTAAAGGACAGGAAACGGTTCTGCCCCTGAAAATCAATATGGGCGGCGTCATTCCGGTGATTTTCGCTTCGTCCGTGCTGGCGATGCCGCCGACGCTTCTGTCGGCTTTTCCGCCCGACCCGAACGCGCCGGAATCGACTTTGGGCAGAATTCATACGTTCTTTCAGGGATTTCACGGCGGCGACCCGTATTACGAGCTTATCTTTCTTTCGCTGATTGTTTTGTTCACGTTCTTTTACATCACGATTGTGTTCAACACGGACGAGGTGGCGGACAATCTGCGCAAGCACGGCGGATTTATTCCGGGCACGCGACCGGGCGCGCAGACGGCTGAATATCTGAATTATATTATGACGCGGCTGACGACCGTGGGCGCGCTTTACCTGGCGTTTGTCGCCTTTGCCCCGCAGGTTCTGCTGAGCGGATTTAAAGTCGGACGTCTGCCGTTTATCGGTCCGAGCCTCGACCAGTTTTTAGCGGCGACGCCCGGCTTAAGCTGGATTCCGACCGGCTTGGGCTATCAGTTTTTCTTCGGCGGCACGTCGCTTCTGATTCTGGTCGGCGTGGCGATGGACACCATCGCGCAAATCGAAGCCCAGCTCGTCATGAGAAACTACGAAGGTTTCTTAGGCGCAGGCTCGCGGCTTCGCGGCAGAAGAGGTTAAAACAATTACGAATTACGAATTACGAATTACGGGGCTGAATATTATTCACATTCGCAATTCGTAATTTGAAATTCGTAATTTATTTTTATGTCGAAAATTATCGTCTTAATCGGCGCGCCCGGCGCGGGCAAGGGAACGCAG
>DATHBC010000468.1:0-6659 GCA_035296345.1 Pyrinomonadaceae bacterium
GGTTCGGGATATACTTTTTGCCCGCCGCGACCGTGCGAATCGCTTTGACTAATTCGCTTTCGGAAATATCGCGCAGGATATAGCCGTATGCGCCGCCCTGAAGCGCGCGGCTGATTTCGGCGTCGCCCGCGCGCGAGGCGAGAATGATGATTTTCGCGCGCGGCGCGAAAGCGAGAAAATTCCCGATTTCGTCAACGGCGCAAGCTTCGTGCAGGCGCAGGCTCATCAAGGTCACGTCGGGACGCTTTTCCCGAAAAAGGCGAAAGCCTTCATCTATCGTCTGCGCGTCGCCGACAATCTCGAAATCCTTTTCCCCTCGCAGAATCGTGCAGATGCCGACGCGAACGAGCGTTTCGTTTTCGATAATCAGGATTTTCATTAAAGGTGATAAGTGATAAGTAATAAGTGATAGGGAAGAAGAAATTTTTCCTTATCACCTATTACTTATTACTTATCACTTGCTTTAGTCAGCTTTTTACGTTTCTTTTCGCCATTGCCAGCAGTTCTTCCGGCATCCATTTACTCAGATTTTTTTCTTCGGCTTCGGCGATGCCTTTATGACGGTTGCGCCATTCTTTTTCCGGGTCGTCTTCGCGCCCGGATTCTTTCGGGTAGTTTTCGACCTGTTCGAGGCTGATGATAATGCCGTGCGCGATTTCGCTCCAATCCTCGAGCTGAATGCCGCGCAGGACAATCGGCAGTCCGGCAGTCCAGTCTTCTTCGGGCGCGATGTTGTCGTATTCGGGAATCGTCAAACGGTCGGTCGACGGAAACGGCTTGCCGCCGAACTCGCTGACGATTTGCGATTTGACGTCCTTGTAAGAGCCGTTCGGATTCGTTTGTCTGATTTCCAGTGCGCGCCGGAAAATGTCGGCGACGTTCGTTTGATTGCTCATTCGGTTTATATAAAATCTCCTGTGATTTTCTATTAATAAATTACACTCTTTACAAAACCAACGCAAAACAACAGCTTGCCAGCGCAGCGGGAATCGTTTGTTTTCACCGGCAAAATTCGTGTAATCTTTGACCATGCCGCCGAATTTCAAGGAAAGGCTGGAAAGAATAAAAGTAAGGAGCGATTAACGCCGCGCTCGTTCCCTTCGGATTCGTTTCGCATCGTTTCCTTAACCGGCAATTAGTAATCAATCGTTTTACGGTCAGGAAAAATTTTATCGCCCGCGAAATCGCCGAAGTTTTCGGGATTTTATCCGAGCGGAAAGAAATTACGCTTAAACATAATTCATGCAAAAATTGATTTACAAACTGCACCTGTGGCTCGGTCTGCTCGCCGCGATTCCGGTTCTGGCTTGGGCTCTGAGCGGTTTTTTATACGCTCTGCCGAACGCCGTCGAAGGCGGCGCGGTCGAAAAAATCGACGCTTCGCGCGTGAAAATCGCGCCGGCGGAAGCGATGCGGAAAGCCGACGAGCTGGCGGGAAAACAATTGCCGACGACGGCGCTGACCCTGCTGATGAAAGACGGCAAACCGCAGTATCAATCAATCGGCGGGCTGGGCGCGGATTCGATTTTTATCGACGCCGAAACCGGAGCGGCGCGAATGTCCGAGCCGCCGACGCGGAAAACCAGATTTTTCCGCGAGGCGCATTTTTATTTTTTCGCCGGCAACTGGCAGGTCACGCTTCTAATCGTTTTTTCGCTCGCGGCGAGCCTGTCGGCGCTGACGGGAATTTATTTGAACGTCGTCTACTGGTTCGGTAGATGGCGTAATTAATGGTCTCGCCGAAAAAACTGGAACCAGCGATAAAGGAAGTTATTCGACCCGTTCCAGCAGTTTCTTTAACTCCGCCGCCTCTCAAGTTAGTCCCGCTCAAGTTTTACTCAAGCCATCGGGTATAACATCCCGATATAAACTTCAACTTCGACCCGCAACGGGCAGAACCAACAAAGGAGAAATTATGAACACTAGGCGGCACTACAGGACAGTTTTCTTGATCTGTTTATTGATAATTGCATCGTCGATGGCTGTTTTCGGTCAAGAGACGTTTTGGTCACCAATCGAGGATGTATCGCGAATTCAGGCGAACAGATCGGTTCAGAGGCAGTCATTCCCCGGACAATTCAAATTGTTCGGTCTGAACCGTGATGGGCTTGAGCAGAGACTGTTCTCGGTGGTCGACAGAACCGGCGCGCCGACGCTCGTCTCCTTGCCGAACGCTGACGGCAGGACGGAGCAGTTCGAGCTTTTTGAAGCATCGAATTTCGATGCCGAACTTCAGGCAAAATTCCCCGAGATCCGATCATTTTCGGGTCGCGGGGTCACCGACAGGCACGCGACGGTGAAGCTAAGTATTTCTCCGCAGGGGATTCAGGCAACTGTATTCAGGACCGGATCCCAATTTCTCGAGCTCGAAGGGCAGACCGAAATCATCGAACCTTACTCAAAAGACCGCACAGTATATGCCGTATTTAAATCGGCAAGAAGGACGGGCGAGCTGCCGTGGGCTTGCAGAGCGCCGGCGGAGCGCGCACTTTTTTCTCAATGGAAACAGCAGCTCGGCAATGAGCGAACTGCAGCTTCCATAAGCAACATGGGCGAGATAAGGACGATGCGGCTTGCGCAGTCCGTCAACGGCGAATACTCAAATTACTTTGGAGCAACGAGCCCGGCACAGGTCGAGCTGGTCCTAGCTGCTATTAACGCGACGCTTACGCGCTCGAACGGAGTTTACGAGAGGGACCTGGGTCTTCATCTGAACCTTATTCCCGAAACGACCAGGCTCATCTTCTACGATCCGGCGACAGACCCTTATTCCGGCGATCTCGCCAACTGGAACGACGAACTGGCGGGCGCGATTGCGGCACAGGACATAACCCCGGCGATGTATGACATCGGTCATATGTTTGGCGCATCGGGCGGCGGCGGGAACGCGGGCTGCATCGGCTGCGTGTGCAGTGACAATCACGACAAGGGAATGGGTATCACCTCGCCCGCCGACAGTATTCCGGAAGGAGACAACTTCGACATAGATTATGTAGTACACGAGGTCGGGCATCAGCTCGGAGCCAACCATACGTTTTCTTATGGGCAGATACCCTATCCGGAAGACATGGGTCAAGATAAGGAGATCGGCTCAGGCATTACGATTATGGGGTACGCCGGGATTACGCCAGTGTCGGACGTGGCGCGGCATTCGATCGACATCTTTCATGAAACGTCCATCGAGCAGATCCAGACGAATCTTCCCACACGGGGGTGTCCGTCGACCGGGACTGTCCCGTCAACTGGAAACCGCGCACCGGTGGTTGCTACAGTCAGCAACTATACAATCCCGATTCTGACCCCATTCAAACTCACGGGCTCTGCAACTGATCCCGATGGCGATGCGGTAACTTACAATTGGGAGCAAAATGACTCCGCGCAAAATACAGGCATTACCATTGCCGCCGCCAGCGCGAACCCGGCAAAACTCATCGGTCCGAATTGGCTTTCATTCAATTCCAGCTCCTCACCGACAAAGTATTTTCCGCGGCTCTCTACAATACTTGCAGGCGAGTTCGCCACGAAGGCTCATCCGGGCGGCGACCCGGGAGTGTTGATCGAGGCTCTCAGCTCGGTTACACGAGATCTGAACTTTAGACTAACAGTGAGGGACAATCACCCGTACGTGCCGGGTGTGGCGATTGGTCAAACGCAGTATACGGACATGAAAGTGTCGGTCACCAATCTTGCGGGACCATTCAAGGTCACCGCTCCTGATTCCGTCAATACATGGGAAGGAGGCACGCCGCAAACTATTACATGGCTGCCGGCAAACACTATGCTTCCGCCTGTTAGTGCGACGAATGTTAATATCCGACTTTCTGTAAATGGCGGGAAGACCTTTCCGATCCTTCTGAAAGCGAATACGCTCAACGACGGCAGCGAGGTTGTGGTGATCCCGAGAATTGGCACCGGTACGGCTCGCATTATGGTTGAGGCGGCGGGGAATATTTTCTTCGATATTTCCGATGCGAATTTCACTATCCTTGGACCGACATCTGCGAGCGTCGGCGGTCGTACGCTTGACCGCTTAAACCGAAAGATCAAGGGAGCCGTGATCACACTGACCTTGCCGGACGGTGCTGAACGAACCGCGGTGACCGATTCGAATGGGTTCTATACCTTCAATGATGTTCAGTTGGGGGAAACCTATGTGATCCGCGCGAGCCACAGGCAGTACGGCTTTGAACCCGAGAGCATCGAGTACGTTCACGTCGAACAAAACTCATCCCAGAATTTCACGGGGACAAGGCAGTAACCGGTTGAAGTTATAGGCATAGGAGAAAAGCACTTCAGAACGGTGGTCGGTGATGAGCGTAAGTGCTCTGAAATCATCGCCGTTCGGAAGTGCTTTTCCAATTGTTCCAACAGAGCGTTGCAGGCATTGATACGCCCGGGGATGAGCCCATTCCAGAAAAACCGCTTTCTCTCGGTTTTCCGCATAAAGACCAGTAAGCGCGGAAATTACTTTTGGTTGGCACCGACGTCCGAAGACCGGTTGTTTCTTCAGTCTGCTATAACATCGCCTTCGGCAGGGTTTTCACCACTTCGGGGTCGACTCGATCACCACCGAGGAATCCGAAAGTAGCCGTTGCCCTCGCGTCCGCTGATTTGTTGGGCGGCACGTTTTGTGCCGATTTATCGTAGTAACTATTTTTCCAAAACATCATCCGCGCTTCACTGATTTCAGTTATTTGGAGGACGTTTCAAATTTAGCGTTACCATGCGGCGGATTGAGGCGACCTTTTATCCAATCAAACAGCAACCTGTAATAACCGTCTGTAAAGCGTGTATAATTTCGCTTGCCATCCGGTGCTTCGATGAACTCCATCATGAGGTGAAGAGAAGTCAGAGTTTGAGTTTATAAGTTTTCAGAGCGACAATTAAAACATTTGTGTTATAATTTTCAATGTGATAATCTTTATATAAAATTATTGCGAAATGTCGGACTCTTTGAGCAAAACCAAAAATCGAATAACCACCCGCGAGACGGCGGAAATTTTAGGCATCTCGCCGGGTCGGGTACGCCGTATGATCATGGACGGCATTATTAAAGATGTAGAGAAATTTGGTGCAAATAACGCCATCAGCGCGGAAGAGATAGAGAAATTAAAATCGACCAGGAGAACTGCGGCAGGGCGACCGCCGAAAGTGAAAACCAAAGCTTGATACTTCTGCTGCCTTTGATACTGAGCAGCTCAGAGTATTTCTAAAAAAATAAAGCCCTCGGTTCTGACCAACCAAAGGCTTAGGTATTTGAAAACTGAATAAGCAACGCCAATTAAGGCAAAAGCAGTCTAACAAATCCGGCGCGAATTTTCAAAATAGTTTTGCTAAATACGTCTCGGGAGACAGCTTTTGTCCTCTGATTGTATCTCGAAAGAGCATTCGGTCTAATAAGTAGTTGTTATTCAGTAATTTAATGATTGGCTAATCTTTCGGCATCTGAAACGTTAGTCTAACCGCAGGGAGTTACCGAAAAAAATGAAAACGGTTTTATCTATCGCGATTCTGCTTTTAAGTTTTGTGTTTGCAGCCTCGGCGCAGACGGGCGAGCAAGCGCCGATTCTGGAAAAGGACGTTCAATACAAAGACTGGACTTACAAATCAGTGCGCGACGACGGCAGGGAAATGAATCTGCGCGAGCTTGCCAGAGGCAAAAAACTCGTTCTGGTCGTCTATTTTGCGGCGTGGTGCCCGAACTGGCGCAACGAAGCGCCCATTGCGCAGAAGCTGTATGAAAAATACAAGGCGCAGGGCTTTGAAGTCGTCGGCGTCGCCGAATACGAGACAATCGAGAAAACGAAAGCGAGTCTGGAAACCTTTAAGATTACCTTCCCGGTCGCTTACGAATCCGACTCGACCGCCGCGAAACAGAAAACTCTGCATTACGAATATCGCAAGGCGACGGGCGACGCGCGCAACTGGGGCTCGCCCTGGAATATCTTTCTCGAAACGAAAAAACTGGAGAAAAAAGGCGATGTTCTGCTGAGCCGAGCCTCCGTCGTCAACGGCGAGTTGATTGAAGCCGAAGCCGAAGCCTTTATCCGCCAAAAACTCGGCTTGCCCGCGGCGACAACGACAACGGAAGATAAAAAATCCGCGCAAATCGAAGCCTGTGAACCTGGAAAAAAGGTCGCTGAATTTAAAAAGCCGTAACTACAAAATAATTACGAATTACGAATTAAGGAAGCTTTCTTGTAATTCGTAATTCGTAATTAGTAATTCGTAATTCGTAATTCGTTACGGCATTGCCGCCAGGGTATTCGATAATCTCTCGATTACCAGCAGAAGCGTTTTGCCCGATTCCGTGAATCGTCCGCCGACCGCCTGGTCTTCCGCATTGCCGGACAAATCGGTGATTCCCTGAATATTTACCAGATAATTTTTCAACGCGGGCTTGGTGCGAAACTCGACTTCGAGCGCGGCAAGCCCGGCGCGCAGATTCCTGATGCTGGCGATAACGTTTCGCTTGTTGGTTTCGTTCTGCGCGACTTTAGTTCCGCTTGACCGCGATGCGGTTCCGCCGCTTCTGGATTCCTTGTCGATGTCTTCGATATTGCGGGCGATTCCGCCCAAAAGGTAAATAAATCTGGTCACGTTGACGAGCTGCGTGGAAACCTTTTCCGCGCCGTTTTTGATTTCGAGCGCGTTGGTCG
>DATHBC010000469.1:0-7844 GCA_035296345.1 Pyrinomonadaceae bacterium
CAGTCGTATTCTCTCTTGACCCATTCCGAATCGCGCGTCGCGTCAGACCAGACCAGAACGCCGGACTGGCTCGCTTCCAGCGCCTCGCTGAGCACGATGTTCATCGAAGAGCCAGCCAGCAAAACATACTGGTCTAAAAACACTTCAAATCCCTGCTCGCGCAAAACGTCGTAGAGGTTGACGACCCAGGTTCGATTTACCGAACGATACGACAAAAAGACATTGTATTTTTTGCCCTCGCCGAGCGGTCGCGGCTTCGGCGCGTATTTCACCCATTCTTTCCAAGAGCTCATCTGGCATCCTTTCTTTCTTTTTTATCACAATTAACTGCCGGGAAAGCTTTCCCGGTTAACCGCACGCCGCCGAAAAGAACGGCAAATATTTCTTTTCCTTCCTTTCCGCCTGCCAGCCGAAAGGAACCGGAGCTTTTGTTCGCTACCTTTTTAACCGATTGCACGGAATTTGTAAACAGTATTTCGGCGCGCCGGGCGAGATAAATAGAAACGGCGGGAATGATGCAGCCCGCAAAAACCTATTTCCTCTCAACTGAAAATTTACCCTAAAAACGCGATGCCGTTATTATCCGAAAAAATAAAAAACACTGATTGTAGTTTGTTCCGCCGCCGTTTTCGCGCTCGGCAGCCGCAATCCGAATCCGCGGAATTCTTCGGGCGGCGGAAACGGGCTGACGGCTGCCGTTTTGAAGCGAGCCGTTTCAATTATCGCCCGGCATTTATCGCTCGCCGCTTAAATCCGAGTGCTTTTAATCAGCTTTTTCCGCCAGTTCCGCCCACCGCTGCATATCGCTTTCGAGCTGCGCGTTTAATTTTTGCTGTTCGGTGAAAAGCTCGTTGACCTTGTATGCGTCGGTCGCGAACCGGTTCAATTCGTCGTCGATTTCGGCGAGTCTTTTTTCGATTTCCGGAATCTGCGTTTCGAGCGTTTCCAGCTCGCGTTTTTCCTTGAACGAAAGTTTTTTCGTTTCGTTTTTTTCCTTTTCGATTGTAAAAGCGGCTGGCGTCCTGACGGAAGCGCGCGTTTCCGTCTCGCCTGCCTGCTCGCGCTGCGTGATTTCCAGATACGCCGTGTAATCGCCCGGAAATTCGCGGATTTTGCCCGCGTCTTCAAACTTGAAAACCGTGTCAATCGTGCGGTCGAGAAAATAACGGTCGTGGCTGACGACGATCAGCGCGCCCGCGAAATCGTCCAGGTATTCTTCGAGCGCAATCAGCGTCGGAATATCCAAATCGTTGGTCGGCTCGTCCAGCAAGAGGACATTCGGCGAGCCCATCAAAATTTTCAGCAAATACAATCTGCGTCTTTCGCCGCCCGAAAGATTTCCGACGACCGAATACTGCGCCGCCGGAGGAAACAGAAATTTTTCGAGCATCTGTCCGGCGGTAATTTGATTTCCGTCGACGGTCGTCACGTATTCGGCGGTTTCGCGGATGTATTCAATCACGCGCTGCTCGTCGTTTAAAGCGCGGCTTTCCTGGTCGTAATAACCGATGCGGACGGTTTGCCCGATTTCGATTTCGCCGTCGTCGGGCGGCAGGCGACTGGTGATAATTTCGAGCAGAGTCGTTTTGCCCGCGCCGTTTGCGCCGATAATGCCGATGCGGTCGTCGCGTTTCAAAAGATACGTGAAATCGTCGATCAGCTTTCGCTCGCCGTAAGATTTGGAAACGTTGCGCATTTCGATAATTTTCGTTCCCAGACGCTTAGCGCCGATGGCGATGTTTATTTCGGCTTTCGCTTTTTCCTTCGGCTGCGCCATCAAATCGTAAGCCGCATTGATGCGATGTTTGGATTTTCTGGTGCGCGCTTTTGCGCCGCGCCGCAGCCACGCCAGCTCTTTTTTAATCAACTGCTCGCGCTTGTGTCCTTCGACGGCGCGCAGGGTTTCCTGTTCTTCCTTTTTTTCCAGGTAATAGGCGTAGCTGCCGCCGAAGCTCTGCACCGCGCCCCTGTCGATTTCAAAAATCCGGTTCGTCACGCGGTCGAGAAAATAACGGTCGTGCGTGACGAGCAAGAGCGCGCCCGTGTATCTTTTCAGATAATCTTCCAGAAATTCGATGGTGTCCGCGTCGAGATGATTGGTCGGCTCGTCCAGAATCAAAATGTCGGGCTTGGAGATAAGCTCGTGCGCGAGCGCGACGCGTTTTCTCTGACCGCCGGAAAGCGTCTTCATCTTCGCCGTCGTGTCGCGGATGCCGAGCCGCGTTAAAATGTTTCGCGCGTTTGTCTCGATTTCCCAGCCGCCGTTTCGTTCCAGCTCGTGCTGGAGCGCGGAAACTTTTTCAAACAGTTTTTCGCTGCCGCCCGCCGCCGCTAAATCGTGACAAGCCGTTTCGTAATCGCGAATCAGCTTCATCACGCCGCCGGACGCGGCGAAAATCGTTTCCAGAACGGTGGCTTCCTCATTGATTGCCGGATTCTGCGACAAAAAAGCGAGCGTCTTGTTATTTGCCCGCACGACTCTGCCCGCGTCCGGCTCTTCCAGCCCGGCGATAATGCGCAAAAGCGTCGTTTTACCCGAACCGTTCGCGCCGATAATCCCGATTTTATCCGTGTCTTCCAGCCCGATTGCGACGCTTTCGAAAAGCGGTCTGACGCCGTAGTTTTTGCTGACGTTTTCCAGCGAGAGAATATTCATAAAGCTGATTTAACTTTACAAAAGAATCTGAACGCCGCCAAATTCGCATTTTTGATGATGCTTCGGCAGAGCGTGGACGAGCAAAAGTTTTCCGGAATGCAGGTCGCGTTTCCGCCCTTGAATTGATAAACTTCTGCTTGAGCAATTTTCGGGAGAGCCGCACGGAGCGGCTGAGATTCGCCTGTCACGGGCGTTATCCTTTGAACCTGCTACGGCTAACACCGACGAAGGGAGAAAAATAATGAGTGAAAATTCTTTTCCGGAAAAGACCTCGGACGAGGTCAAACTGCCCGCTTCGCGTAAAATCTACGTCGAAACCAACGGCGGCACAATCAATCAAAACAAACACAACCTGCGCGTTCCGTTCCGGGAAATCGCGCTGAACGCGTCAAAGGATTTCGACGGACGCCCGGAAGCAAATCCGCCCGTTCGCGTTTACGACACGAGCGGCGTCTGGACTGACCCGGATTTGAAATGCGACGTGCGCGAAGGCTTGCCGCAGCTTCGCAGAGAATGGATTTTAGCGCGCGGCGACGTCGAGGAATACGTCGGGCGCGAGATTCTGCCGCGGGACAACGGCTATCTGACGAAAGGCGCGGAGGAAATCGCGAAGATAAAAGAACGCGGAAAGCTCGAAGAGTTTCCGGGCTTGAAACGCGCGCCGCTGCGCGCCGCTGCGGGCAGGTGCGTCACGCAGATGTATTACGCGAAACAAGGCATCGTCACGCCGGAGATGGAATATGTCGCCATTCGCGAAAATCTCGGACGGCAAATCGCTTTTGAAGCGATGCAGAACGGCTTGGAGAATGACCGCTCGTCGCTTTATCACCAACATAAGGGCGAGAGCTTCGGCGCGCGGTTGCCGAAATTCGTGACGCCCGAATTTGTCCGCTCGGAAGTCGCGCGCGGGCGAGCCATTATTCCCGCCAACATCAATCATCCCGAAAGCGAGCCGATGGCAATCGGGCGAAATTTTCTGGTGAAAATCAACGCGAATATCGGAAACTCGGCGATTGCTTCTTCGATTGAGGAAGAAGTCGAAAAAATGCGCTGGGCGACGCTCTGGGGCGCGGATACGGTGATGGATTTATCGACGGGCAAAAACATTCACGCGACGCGCGAGTGGATTTTGCGAAACTCGCCCGTGCCGATTGGAACCGTGCCGATTTATCAGGCGCTGGAAAAAGTCGGCGGCAAGGCTGAGGAATTGACGTGGGAAATTTATCGCGACACGCTGCTGGAACAAGCCGAGCAGGGCGTCGATTATTTCACGATTCACGCGGGCGTGCGCCTGCCTTATATCCGTCTGACCGCGAGCCGGACGACCGGAATCGTCTCGCGCGGCGGCTCGATTATGGCGAAATGGTGTCTGGCGCATCACGAAGAAAGTTTTCTTTACACGCGGTTTCGGGAGATTTGCGAGATTATGCGCGCCTACGACGTCGCGTTTTCCTTAGGCGACGGCTTGCGTCCCGGCTCGATTGCCGACGCCAACGACGCGGCGCAGTTTGCCGAATTGGAAACTTTGGGCGAACTGACGCGCATTGCGTGGGAGATGGATTGCCAGACGATGATTGAAGGTCCCGGTCACGTGCCGATGCATTTAATCAAGGAAAATATGGACAAGCAGCTCGAAATCTGCGGCGAAGCGCCATTTTATACGCTCGGACCTTTGACGACCGACATCGCGCCGGGTTACGACCATATCACTTCGGGCATCGGCGCGGCGATGATCGGCTGGTTCGGAACGGCGATGCTCTGCTACGTGACGCCGAAAGAGCATCTCGGCTTGCCGAACAAAAAAGACGTTAAGGAAGGCGTGATTACGTATAAGCTGGCGGCGCACGCGGCGGATTTGGCGAAAGGTCATCCGGGCGCGCAGCTTCGCGACAACGCGCTGTCGAAAGCCCGTTTCGAGTTTCGCTGGGAAGACCAGTTTAATTTATCGCTCGACCCGGAAGTGGCAAAGGAATATCACGACGAAACGCTGCCGGCGGAAGGGGCTAAGCTGGCGCATTTCTGCTCGATGTGCGGTCCGCATTTCTGCTCGATGCGCATTACGCAGGACGTCCGCGAATTTGCCGCCCGCGAAGGCATCGCGGAAGAAACGGCGCTGGCTGCCGGAATGGCGGAAAAATCCAGGGAATTTCTGGCGACCGGAGCCGAAATTTATCACGGCAACAAACCCGACGGCGCGCCCGAACATCATTAATTTAAAATGAGCGTATTTGTATAAAAAGCGAGAAAAAGCATCGTCGGTAATTATTTTACCGACGATGCTTTTTCTTTTGTGAGCGAGATTCGTCAAGACGGAATTTCGGAGATAACGCGCATAATTCCCCAGAATTACGTTTTCCGCGCCTCTATTTTTCCCATTCAAACGGGAACATTTTACCGGCTTCGGCGGCGTCCAGATTCGCGCCCAGAACGGCGAGGGCGCGGGCTAGAACCGGGTCTTTACCGGCGGCGATGTCCTGCGCCTTCGGCAAAAGCGTTTCGTCCGGCGTGACGCCGGTTTTTTCCAGGCTTTTTCCGTCCGTCATAATCAGGTCGGCTTCGGTAATGCTCGCGCCGAAGAACGCGACGACGTCAATTCCGAGCTGGCGCGGGTAAAAACGGCTGACCATCACCGCTCCGGCTGAGCGGTCGCCGATGACGACGCCGCGTTTTTCGAGCTGCATCACGCGGGCGAAGACTTCCGCCGCCGAGCCGGATTCGCTGTCAATCAAAACGGCGACTTTGCCCTTGTAATATTTATCGCCGCGCGTTTTGGCAATCTGCGGCTCAAATTCCCGGCGTCCTTTCCAATCGGCGATTTTCACGTCGCGGTCGAAAAAATGCCCGACCAGACGGTTCAGGGTTTTGACCGCGCCGCCGCCGTTGCCGCGCAAATCCAGCACGAGCGACGGATATTTTTTCACCTTGTCCATCATCTCGTCCACCTGCCCATCGGTCATATCAAACTGCGGCATTTTCCAGACGAAAACTTCTTCGCCGAGCGTCGCGTGGCGGTGACGGTTCAGATAAGCTTCCCTTTCCTCAGAGCGAATCAAATCAAAGATGTCCGAGCTCGTCAAATCGACGACCCTTTTGCCCGTTGTGACTTTCGCCGCAACGATAAGCTCTTCTTCCCTGTCGTCCGGGCGGCGCACGACCAGCTTCATGCCGGGCTGCGGGCGCAGCGAATAATAAAAATATTTGATTTTCCAGATGTTATCGCGCAGCGGCGCAAAACCGTCAATCGACCAGATTTCGTCGCCGACCTTCAAGCCTTTCTTTTCGGCGTCGCTGCCGGGTTTGACGGCGGTGACGAAACACTTGTCGCCGATGAGCTGCATTTTCCAGCCGTACTCGGTGCGGCTGATGCGACCGGGCGGAATAAACCGCGTGTGCGAATCGTCCAGGTCCATCAAAACCTGCGCGATAATGCCCATAATATGCCCGATTGAGCTTGCCCGGTCGATTTTTTCGCTCGCGGCTTTGAATTTTGCTTCCACGTCGATGCCGCGCATGTTTGCGTCGTAATAATTCTTTTTCAAATCGCTTTTAATCAATCTCAGAATATCCTGCCCGCGCTCGCGCTCCATTTTGCTGGCAAGCTGCTGCTGCTGCGCGGCGAGATTTAAAGCGAGCGCCGACAGCAAAAAGCCGAGCATGATAAATGAATAAATTCCGGTTTTTAAAATTTTCATGTAGAGTGTGCCTTTCGTCGAAGTGATAAGTGTTTGTTAAGGGAGTGCGGGCATATTTTATTTATCATTTTTTCTCGCGAAATTCAATCGAAAACGGGCGGTTTTGGAAAATCGCGCCGAAACCGTTAAGATTTTAATTTGCATTCTGCGGGAGTTTTCCGACGGGGCAGCAATTTTTATTATGAATTCCATCCAAATGGTCGACCTCAAAGGTCAATACGAAAAAATCAAAAGCGAAATCGACGAAGCCGTTTTAAAATGCCTCGCTTCGACGGCGTACATCAACGGGCGCGAAGTTCAGGCGTTTCAGAAAAATCTGGAAAATTATCTCGGCGCGCGGCACGTCATCCCGTGCGCCAACGGCACGGATGCCCTGCAGATTGCGATGATGGCGCTCGGCTTGAAAGAAGGCGACGAGGTTATCGTGCCGAGCTTTACGTATGTGGCGACCGCCGAGGTCATCGCCCTGCTGAAATTGCAGCCCGTGATGGTCGAAGTCGATGCGCGCACGTTCAACGTCACGGCGGAAATCATCGAAAAAGCGATAACGCCGCGCACGCGGGCGGTCGTTCCGGTTCATCTTTTCGGTCAATCGTGCGATATGGAAGCGATTATGCGCGTGGCGGAAAAGCACAATCTTTTCGTTATCGAAGACAACGCGCAGGCAATCGGCGCGGAATATACTTTCGCCGGCGGCGCGGTAAAAAAAGCCGGAACCATCGGTCACATCGGCACGACATCGTTTTTTCCTTCCAAGAATCTGGGTTGTTTCGGCGACGGCGGCGCGATTTTTACGAACGACGACGCGTTGGCGGAACTGATGCGGATGATTGCCAATCACGGGCAGACGCGCCGCTATTATCATTCCTACATCGGCGTCAATTCGCGGCTCGACACGATTCAGGCGGCGATTCTCGACGTAAAATTAAAACGTCTGGACCAGTACTGCGACGCCAGACGCCGAGCCGCCGATTTTTACGACGCGGCTTTCGCCGGCATCGAAGACCTCGAAACGCCCGCGCGCCAGCATAATTCGACGCACGTTTTTCATCAATACACTTTGCAGGCGAAAAACGGGCGGCGCGATGCCCTTGTGGCGCACTTGCAGGAAAAAGGCGTCCCGTCGATGACTTATTACCCGCTGCCGCTTTATCGCCAAATCGCTTTCGCGCCGTACGTGCCCGAAAATTTCGTTTTGCCGGTGACGGAAAAACTCTGCGATTCGGTCGTATCCCTGCCGATTCACACCGAGATGAACGAGGAACTGCTGAATTATATCGCCTCGCACGTCAAGGGATTTTTTGAAAATCAAAAGGAATATGGGAAAATGCACGGTGTCTGAGAATTTTTCGTCCGCGAAATAAAGCGGAACCGAAGAGAAAGAATATGATAAAGGGCGGAGAAACGACTAAAAAAGCTTATTGTTCGAAATGTATCAGGACGACCGTCTGGACATACGTCGCCGGAACTCTCTCGTCGTATTGGAAATGTCTCGG
>DATHBC010000470.1:0-1795 GCA_035296345.1 Pyrinomonadaceae bacterium
CATTGTTTCCGCCTTGCGCGTTCGGCGAGACGGACTGAAAATTGTCGAGATAAAAAAGCATCGCCGGGTGCTGCGCCGTGCCGACGAGCAAATCCTTAAAGCTGCCTAGCGCGTTGCGGCGAATCACGTCGCGTTCATAGGACGGGATATACCAGCGGACGGCGGCTTTGCCCGAATAAACGTTGAAATGATTTGCCCAGAAATCCGTCATCACTTCCTGCAGCTGCCGCTCGCTGTAAACGCCGCGCAGAACGCGCGCGGAAATCTGCTGCTGCATAATCTGATTTGCCGGGCGCAAATCGTATTTCTGATAAAGCTCGCGCAGCTTTTCCTGCCGCTCGCGCCGCTCGGCGCCGGTCATTTCCTGTTCCGGCTGCCGCTGTTGCGGCTGGTCGGCGTTGGCGTTCGGCATTTGATTATTATTGTTTTGCGCCTGATTTTGCCGCGCGTTCGCGTTGCGCCGCCCGCCTTCGAGCTGGCGCAGCAGAGCGCCGGGATTCGGGTATTTGGCGAAAATCTCGGCGGTCGTCATATCGAGAATTTCAAATCTTTTCAGTTTTGCCTCGACCGCCGAATCGTTTATCGCCGACGGATTGAGCTGCTGCTCGATGTATTTCTGCAAGCCAGTCGATTTTACTTTTTCGACGTCGCCCGGGCGCGCGCCGTAACCGAGACGATTCAGAACGTGCAGAATTTTCTGGTCTTCGGTCAGGGCTTTGCGTTTGTCTTTCTTATCATTTCCGCCGAAAGCGAAAAGCGGGCTCGCCAGCGCCGCGACTAGCACGAGCGCGGTGAATCTGTAAAAAAATAAAGAGCGGTTTTGTTTCATTATCTTTAACCTCGGAACTTTTTGACTTGTTCGGTCTTTTCTAAAACTTTAGATGCGGCGCGGCGTTGAAAAGCCGAGAAAAATGCGTCAGAAATACAAAACGCGTTATAAACGCAAAACGCAAAATGCAAAATGCAAAATATTTGGAATTAGAGTTTAAGATTCAGGATTTAGAATTAAATCCTTTCTTTCATTTTGCATTTTGCATTTTGCGTTTTGCATTTTCGACGTTTTGCTTTTATTGAGCAAGCAACGAAGCGCGAGGCTTAGCTCATCTTAAAAATCGTCTTTTTCCAAAGTTTAAGTTAATATAAAAACGATTTTCATACTTTCCGAGGAATAAAAAATAATGAAACGCATTTTTTCGAGTCTGATGTTTTCCGTCGCTTTCGGTGTATTTTTCGCCTTGTCCGCTTTTGCGCAGCAGCAAAATCCGACCTTCAGCGATTTAAACGTCGCCTACACATTCGATTTGCCGGAGGCGACGTGGAAGCAGACCGTCAAGCCGACCGCCGGCGGCGGCAATGTCGAATACGTCTACGGCGACCGCCGCGACGGGCATCTGGAAATCCGCAAAATGACGGTCGCGGCAAATGAGATGCTCTCGGACGTGATTCAGCGCGAGCAGGAACAAAAACTGCAATTTCTGCCCGGCTACGTCGCCGGAAAGGAAGAAAATTTTGCGGGCGCGCTGCGCGGCAGGGTTTTTAATTTCGAATACGTCCGCTCGGGCAGAAACATCAGCGGCAGATTTTATTTTCTGAAATCCGACGAAACGACCGTCTACGTCATTCGTTTTACGGGCGAGCGCGATAAATTAAAATCCATCCGCAACCAGACCGATTCGATTGCCCGAACTTTCAAATTGAAAACAGCCGAGAAGGAAAATTAATCGCTTCCGGCTCGCTTATTTCGCCATAGTTCTGCTTGTTTGTCCCATTTGTTTGAGCCAATAAAACAGAATTT
>DATHBC010000471.1:0-5625 GCA_035296345.1 Pyrinomonadaceae bacterium
GACGGCGACGCGGTTTGCGGTTCCGAGCGGCGTCTGCGTGAAGGTCACGTCGGCGTTGTAATAGCCCCGGTCGCGCAGATAGCTTTGAATCGAGTCGGCATTGCTGCGCAGCGTCTGCTCGGTCACCGCGCCGCCCTGATTCAAAATGTTGACGCGCAGCAGAAGCTGGTCTTCGCTGATTTCGTCGCCGACAAAATCTCCGACCCGCAAGCTGACTCTTTCGGCTTGCGTTTTGCGCTTGATGATAAAGCGCAGATTGACCTGATTTTCGCCGACGGGCGTCGCCTCGACCTGCGCCGAGACGATTTTTTCGGTGTTGTAGAGCGCCTGTAGAGTCTCGCGGATTTTAATCGCCGAATAATCTCCGATCAGGATGCTTTGCGCAATTAATTTAAACTGCTCGGCGGCGGACGGGTCGCGGTCGTCGCCGAGAAAACTAATGTAAATATCGGCAATCGCGCGATTCTCGAAATTATTCTGCGCGCGCGCGCCGGAAACAAAAATCAAGCCGCAGAGACACAGAGACATAATGACGCGTAAAAGATAAATCGAAAAACGATTAAGCCTTTCGACAAAATTTGCAATTTCCCGCCTTGTAATGTCCATTATTTTTCTCTGCGTCTCTACGTCGTCTCTATGGCTCAAGTCTTAAAATCTCTTTCTCAAACGAATTTCAAAGCTGAAGTTATCGCGGCTGCGCGTCACGTTCGACGACGAGCCCTGCTCGTATTGCGCGACGAACGACAAGCGGTTTGAAACGCGATATTCCAGCGCCAGAACCTGATTCTGGTCTTCGGATAAATTGGTCGAATACGTTATCAACAAATTGCGGTTAATCTGCCTGCCGACCGTCAGGCGAGCCGTCGGATTCGATCTTACGCCGGACAGAATCGGGTCAATCTCGAAACGGTTCAAGCCGAAAAGCTTGTCGGTGGCGCGCCGCGCCGGATTGTTAATCAGCGCGTCAGCCAGGATTTCCGCCGCCGTGTTGATTCCGGTCGAAGCCAGCGTCGGGATGCCGTCGCCCGTATTCGCCAGATTTCCCGACGTGATGAGCGAAACCACATCAGCCTGCGGCAGCGCCGGGTTCGAGCGCACCGTCGCGTTTAAAGATTCGAAATCGGAAAGCTCGCCGAGCAGGTTGACGAAAATCTGATAACCCTGAATCTCGGTTTCCGCCTGTAGATTGATAAACGGCGCGCGGTCGGCTTGCGCCGGAAACTCCACCGTTCCGCGCTGAACTTCGTAACGGTCGTTGCGGAAGAAAATCGTGCCGCTGTTGGCGGTGATTCTGCCCGTGATAACCGGGGCGTCGGCGTCGCCGGTGACGACCAAATCAGCCGAAGCCGTCAGATTTGCCAGATTGTTTCGGACGACCAGCGCGTTTTCGCCCTGAATCGTGATGGCGAGGCGCGTCACGCCGAGAAACGACGCGCCCGTGCCTTCGGAAATCGACGCTTCGCGGCGCGTGCCGATGATGTCCGCCAGGTCTATATCTCTGTTATACAAGGCGCGGCGGGCGCGCACTCTGCCCGCAATCAAAGATTCGAAGCCGTTGGCGCGTCGCTCGCCGCTGATGGTGATTTCCGCGTCGCCCGTCGTGACGAAATCTTTCGGCAGCGGCGCGGTGACGTTCGTGCCGCGCAAATCCAGCCGAAAGCGTTGAAGCTGCAAGCCTTCCACCAGCGCGCCGCCCGAAAGGACGACCTGCCCGCCGCCGAGATAACCGACGGCTTGTTCAATCTGCGCCTGATTGGTAGTAAACAAAACGCGCCCGTTGATGCGGTTAAAATTCAAGCGTTCCGTGCCGACGAAAGTTGAAACCGAAGCGTTTTCGACCTGCGCCGTTCCGGTCAGGCGCGCGTCGGCGTGCGAGCCGGCGACGCGCACCGAAAGATTGGCTATTCCGGCGAAAAACGTATTTCGCGAAAGCACGTCGAGAACGCGCAGGTTTATCGTTCCTTCGACCGTCAGGTTGTTTGAGCCGCCCGCGCTGAGCGATTTCGTGCCGCTGACGACGAGATTCGAGCCCGCGCCCGCAAACCGCGCGTTATCGACCGTCACCTCGTTTCCGGTAAAGCGCACGACGAGCGGACTGGTCGCCATAAACGGCGTTTCGTTCAGATTCAGGCTGAACTGGCTGAACTCAGCCGAGCCGCGCAGGTTTTCGGTCGAAAAAACTTTTTCGCCGCGCGCATTTGTCGCGTAAAGATTGCCTTCGACGAAAACTCGCCCGGTCGCGGTTCCGTTAATCGCCATGCTCTCGTCCGGCGCGGGCGGTCGATATAAAGCGATAAACGGCGCAAGGTCCGTGTTATTGAAAGTCGTCTCGGCGCGAACCGGCAGGTTCGGGTCGGCGAAATTCACGCTCGCCGTGATGACCTGCCGCTGATTTCCAATCGTCGCCGTCAGATTCGCGTTTAACTGCTGATTGACCGTGTTTCCCGTAAACGAAACGCTGCCGACCGCGTTGTCGTTAATCGAGACGTTTTCTCCAGTGCCCGTAAAATTGATGTCGTAGGAAGTCGAATCGGCGGTTCTGCCCGTCGCCGTCGCGCTCAACTTAACCGTTCCGCCGAGCTTCAGAGAATCGTCTTTGGTAAACAAAGTTCTGAGGCGCGCAAGCTGCAAGCCCGCGCCCTCGATTTTGAAATTAAAAACAGTCGAGTTCGTATCGTAAGTTCCGGTCGCCTGCAAAAATCCGTCCGCCGAGCGACCTTCGAAGGTATTGATTCTGACCAGCGAATTCTCAAACGCCAGATTAACCCTGAAATTATCGAACGGCTGCCCGGCGACGACCGCGTTGGTCGAAACTATATCCACCGTGCCTCTTGCCGCGTTAGGCAAGCCTTCCAGCTCAACCGTGCCCGTAGTCTCGCCGCTGAGATCGCGAAGGGCTTCGGGCAGATTAACCGGCAGTGCCGCGAGCAGATTTCCGGTATTGACGCGCGTCAAAGTCGCTTTGACGAAAGAATTATTCGTTCCGGTCTGCGGAATGGCGGCGGTAAAAGCGACGTTTCCGCCGTCGGGCTGCTGCAATTTTCCGTCGGTGAGTTTGATTACTTCCGGCGAAAGGTCGATGTGCGCGTTGAGCGAGCCCAATGTTCGCCCGCGGATTAAAACCGTATCGAGCCTGGCATCTCCTACAACGGTCGGAGCCAGCAGATTTCCCGTCAGCGTGCCGTTGAAAGTCGCGTTTCCGGCAAGCTGGATTTCGTTTTCGTCAAACTGCCGCTGGAGCTCCGGCGAGAGATTTAAAACGTCAATCAGACGCCGGATTTCGCTCGCGTCGGTCGAATTTAAGGCGAGATTCAGATTCGAGCCGGAGCCTTCCAAATCAAAGCGCCCGCTCGCGGTCAGGGCGCTTTTTTCCGTATTCAGATTCGCCTGCTGAATATCGAAAAGCCCGTTGGTCGCCGTCAGTTCGAGCCTGCCGCTGACGGGAACCAGCCCGCGTTCGGTCGTTCCCGCGTTGGCGACGAAATCCGCCGTCAGCGTTCCGCTCGCCGCCCTGACGTTCGTTCCCGGAAAAGTCAGATTCGCTCTGCCGGTCGTCTGCCCGGCAATCGGAATGACGCGCCCGCCCTGCAAGGCGAGCAGTTTGGAAAGGTCGAGCGCCGTAAATTCGGCGTCGACCCGCGAGCGGCTGCGATTGTTTAAAGCAATCACGGCGTCGCCGTTGACGCTGCCGTCCATCACGCTCGCCGTCAGATTGTTCAACGCGACTTCGTTGTTCGTCGCGATGACGTTGGCGCGCGCCGCGCCCAGACGAACGCTGCCCAAAACGCCGCCGCCGAGGCTCATATCGAGACTCGCCCGGTAACGCCCCGAAGGCTCGAGCACAAAAACCGGTTTCGCCAGCCGGACGTTTTCGAGTTTTCCCTGATTCCGCAAATCGATGTTTCCCGCGTTGATGTCGCCGGAAGTGCCTTCGACCCTGCCTTCGCGAATCGAAAGACGAACGCCGGCGACGTTTAAGCTGCCGATAACCGCCTGGTCGGTCGAAAGACTTCCGATTTGCAGGCGTTCGGAATTGACGCGCGTTTCGTTTCCGACTTGTTCGATGTCGAGGTTCGAGGCGTTCAGATTTCCGATTTTCGCGCCCCGCGCGTCAACGCCGTCGGCGCGTAACTGGTTGACGCGCGCGCGCGCTGTGCCGTTCGTCGTGACGTTAACGCCGCTTGCCGAAAGATTTCGGAGATTAGCGTCGCCGGTTCGCAGATTTTGCGCCTGTAAATTGCTCGCCTCGATGTCGGTTCTGCCGTTTTGATTGCGGACTTTCAAGTTTGCGGCTTGCACGCCGCGCAGCTCCGCGCCTTCGACTTTCAAGCTGCCCGCGCTGACGTTGGGCAAGGTGACGTCGGCTCTGCCGTTCACGTAAGTTAAACGCGCGTTGCGCGCCCGCAAAAATTCGATTTCGGCTTCTTCGGAGAAAAACCGCCGCGCCGTGACGCTGCCGAAAGTCGCCCGTAACTGCTCGTCTTTATACTCGGCGAGCGCGTCGGCGATATAAAGACTCGCAATCGTGCCCTGCGGCGTTTTCGCCGACGCCGCCTGCAATTCGCCGAACCATTTAAAATCCGTTCCGTTGCCGCGCACGTTGCCGATAAGCTGCGGAAAATCGATGCGAAAATCATCGAACGTCAGCATTTCGGCAATCGCCTTGCCGTTCGCCTCGTAAATTCCGTCTTCGAAGACATCGACTTTCGCCGTCGCCTGGAGGGCTTTCAGGCGCACGTTTGAAGCCGCCAGCGCGTCGGAATTTATCTCGCCGTCAATCGTGTATCTTTCGCCTTCGCCCGTGACCGTGCCGCTGAAATTACCGATGCCGCGCAGAGCCGTGCCCGACGCGAAAATCGTGCCCGTCTGCGTCAAATCAATCGTCGAATCGATTTTAAAATTGTAGCGAAATTCTTCCCAGCCCTCGATTTTGCCGCTTAAAACCGTGTCGGCGACCGGCGAGTTCAAAGTCAGTTCGGTGATTTCCGCTCCCTTGCGGTCGGTAATGCCGCGCGCGCGCACGTCGACCGGCTCAATCAGTTTTTCGTCGTAAACGACAGTTGACTGCGTGGAAGTAAAATCGAATTTATAGCGTTTTTCCTCGTCGGGAACCGCCGCGTTTTCCGGTTCCAGCGCGAGCAGGACGTTTTTCGCGTCGCCGGAAATTTTGCGCTGCACGTCGCCGAAATGAATCAAGCCGTTTTTGAGCGAAAATCTGACGGAAGTGTAATTGAAATTAACGTAGCCGCGCTCTTCCTCGGCAAATTCCAGATTCGAGAAATTCGAGTTTCCGTTTTCGTCGAATCTTATCCAGACTTCCGCGCCGTCAATATCGGTCGAATCGACGCGAAAATCGCGGCTCAATTGCCACGCGTAAAGGTCTGTCACGGTCAAGCCGAGCGTGGCGCGGTCGATGTGAAAAAGCTTTTCGCCCGTCTTTTTGTCGACGAACGTCGCGTTGCCCAGTTCCAGCGCCATCGGAGAAACAGTCGTCCGAAAAGTGTCGGCGCTGAAAGCGATGCCCATCTGGTCCATCTTGGTGATGAACTGATTTTTAACGTAATTGTCGAAATAGCCGTAACGATACGCGAAAAACGCGACCAGCGCGAGAATCAGCACCGCGCC
>DATHBC010000472.1:0-4009 GCA_035296345.1 Pyrinomonadaceae bacterium
AGCCGTGAGCGGTGAGCCGTAAGCAGTTTTAAATTCGGCATTGCGACGTTAAATTTTGAAATTTGACCGCTCGCTGCTTACCGCTTACTGCTCACTTATTACTTATGCTAAAATTAGCTTTTACTTCCTTCAAAAAAGGTCAAAATAATGAGCGACAAAGTTAATTTAAGCGAATATATTGCCGAGCATTTCGGCGCGAATGCCAGTTATGTCGAGGGTTTGCTGAGCCGTTACAAATCAGACCCGAATCTGGTCGACGAATCGTGGCGAACGTTTTTCAGCGAGCTGCTGAGCGGCGCTTCGCCGGTTGACGGCGGCGGCGGCAACGGCGGCGGAAAGGGTTCGCAAACGGCAGCGGCGACGAGCTCCGCCGCGCCGCCGCAGGCGAGCGAGCCGACCAACGGCGTGACGGCGCAGCAAGGCGTTTCCGCGCCGCAACAGCAGCCGCAAAAGAAACAGGTCTCCGTCGCGCCCGGCGCGGGCGTCGGCGTGAAGGCGATTACCGGCGCGGGCAAGAAAATCGTCGAGAATATGGAGCAGAGCCTGACGGTTCCGACGGCGACCTCGACGCGGCGGATTCCGGTTAAGCTGCTGGAAGAAAACCGGCGCATTATCAACGAGCACCTGCAAAAATCGGGGCGCGGCAAAGTTTCGTTTACGCACATTATCGCGTGGGCGATTGTCAAAGCCATGAAAGTCTATCCGCAGATGAATTTCGGCTACGGCTTTATCAACAATGCGCCTTCGCGGCTCGAACACGAATCGGTAAATCTGGGAATCGCCATCGACATCGAGAAAAAAGACGGCTCGCGCAACCTGCTCGTGCCGAACATTAAAGGCTCGAACAAGCTGAATTTCGCCGGATTTTTGAAAGAATACAACGATACGGTGAAACGCGCGCGCGACGGCAAGCTCGGCATCGAGGATTTTCAGGGCACGACTATCAGCCTAACCAATCCGGGAACGATTGGAACGGTCGCGTCGAACCCGCGCCTGATGTCCGGGCAGAGCGTGATTATCGCGACCGGCGCGATTGAATTTCCGGCTGAATATCAGGCGATGACGTCGGCGACGCTCTCGCTGCTCGGCATCAGCAAAGTTTTGACCATTACCTCGACTTACGACCATCGCGTGATTCAGGGCGCGGAGAGCGGTTTGTTTTTAGCGAAAATCCACGAATATCTCATCGGCAAAGAAGATTTTTACGACGAGATTTTCCGGGATTTGGAAATCACTTATCCGCCGCTGCGCTGGGCGGAAGACTACAATCCTTCGCTTTTCGGCGGCGACAATTTCCGCGAGCAGATTGAAAAACAGGCGAAAGTTCTGGAATTAATCAACGCTTACCGCATTCGCGGGCATCTGCTGGCGGACGTCGACCCGCTGAATATGACCTCGCATTATTCGCCTGAATTAGACCTTGAAAATTATCATCTGACGATTTGGGATTTAGACCGCGAGTTTATCACGGGCGGCTTGCACGGCACGGAAACGGCGACCCTGCGCGAGATTCTTTCGATTCTGCGCCGCGCGTACTGCGGCAAGGTCGGCATCGAATATCGTCATATTCAGAGCAAGGAAGAAAAGCAATGGATTCGCGAGCAGGTGCGCAAAGAGTTTGTCGATACCGTCACGCTTTCGCCCGACGTCAAAAAACAGCTTTTGCAGAAGCTCATCGAAGCCGAGCAGTTCGAGCAGTTCCTGCACAAAAAATATCTCGGGCAAAAACGCTTTTCGCTCGAAGGCACGGAAACCGTGATTCCGATGCTCGACCAACTGGTCGAGCTTTCATCGGAACGCGGCGTCGAGGAAATTTTCGTCGGAATGGCGCATCGCGGGCGTTTGAACGTTTTGTCGAACATCGTCGGCAATGCCGAAACGGGCGATTTGGCGGAGCGGATTTTCACGGTCTTCGAAGGCACTTCGCATCCGAGCTTTCCGGCTGACGAAGGCGACGTGAAATATCATCAGGGCGCAATCGGCGAGCGCAAAACGCGCAGCGGAAAAGACGTCCGCATCCAGCTTTCGTCAAATCCGAGCCATCTGGAATTCGTCGACGCGGTCGTCGAAGGCATGGCGCGGGCGCGCCAGGACCAGATAAAAACCAACGACGAAAACTCGCGGAAAGCGATAGTCGATAAAGTCCTGCCGGTTTTGATGCACGGCGACGCCGCTTTCGCCGGTCAGGGCATCGTGATGGAAACCTTGCAGCTCGCTAACTTAAAAGGCTACCGGACGGGCGGCACGATTCACATCGTCATCAACAACCAAATCGGCTTTACGACGTCGCCGGAATCTTCGCGCAGCTCGATTTATTCGACCGACGCGGCGCAGATTACGCAGCTTCCGATATTTCACATCAACGGCGACGACCCGGAAGCGGCTTATCGCACGTTGAGAATCGCGCTCGATTACCGTCAGGAATACAACAAGGACGTCGCGCTGGATTTAATCGGTTTTCGCCGCCTCGGTCACAACGAGGGCGACGAGCCGACCTACACGCAGCCTTTGATGTATGCGAAAGTCAAAGCGCATCCGGGCGTCAGGCATCTCTACGCGCAGCAATTGATTCGCGAAGGCGTCATCACGGAAAACGATTTAAGCGAAATGACGAGCCGCGTCGTCTCGAAATACGAAGACATCCTGCGCCGCGCCAAACAAATCGCGGCGGAAAAACCCGTCAAAGCCACGCTCAAGCCGCCCGTTCCGGAAGAAGACGGCTCGCGCGTTTTTGAAACGGGCGTCTCGCGCGAAACGCTCCGGACGGTTTCAAATAAAATCTCGCTCGTGCCCGAAGGCTTTAACGTCAATCCGAAAATGGTCGGTCAGCTCGCCCGCCGCGCGAAAATGGGCGCGGGCGAAGTGCCGATGGATTGGGGCTTTGCCGAAGCCCTGGCGTTCGGCTCGATGGTTTTGGAAGGAACCTTCGTGCGCCTGAGCGGTCAGGATTCGGGACGCGGAACGTTCTCGCAGCGTCACGCGCTGATGTACGACACGCAGACGGGCGCGAAATGGTCGCCGCTCGGCGAGCTGCGCAGCGACAAAAATCCGCGCGCGCGTTTTCACGTTTTCGACAGCTCTTTGTCCGAACAGGGCGTGCTCGGTTTTGAATACGGTTATTCGACCGTCGCGCAGGACGCTTTCGTCGCGTGGGAAGCGCAGTTCGGCGATTTCGCCAACGGCGCGCAGGTCATTATCGACCAGTATATCGCCGCGTCCGAAGACAAATGGGGACAGAAATGCCGCCTGATACTGCTGCTGCCGCACGGCTACGAAGGTCAGGGACCGGAACATTCGTCGGCGCGTCTGGAAAGATTTTTGCAGCTCTGCGCGGAAAATAATCTGCAGGTCTGCTACCCGACGACGCCCGCGCAGTATTTCCATATGCTTCGCCGCCAGGTGCGTCAGGAAACCGAGCGCCCGCTGGTCGTGATGACGCCGAAAAGCCTTCTGCGGCTTCCGGCGGCTGTTTCGACGATTGCCGAACTCGAAACCGGCGGCTTCCAGCCCGTCATCGACGACGCGCGGGTGAAAGACAAAACGAAAGTCAAACGCATCGTTTTATGCTCGGGCAAAGTCTTTTACGATTTGGACGCGGCGCGAGCCGACGCCGACGACGACCGCGTGGCGATTGTCCGGCTCGAACAGTTTTACCCGTTCCCGGCGGAAAAGCTCTCGGAAGTTTTCGCCGCCTACCCGAATGCGGCGCAGCTTTTCTGGACGCAGGAAGAGCCGCAGAATATGGGCGGCTGGCTGTTCGTCCGTGAGCGTCTTGAACGAATCAAGGGAAATCTCAGCCTGCGCTACGTCGGGCGCGCGGCTTCGGCTTCGCCCGCGACCGGCTCTTACGCGATTCACAATCTCGAACACGAAAGACTCGTCAACGAATCTTTGATTGAAGATTCGACGGAAGTTTCGGCGGCGAGCACGCCGGAAGTTTCGCGTCACATCGCCCCGGCGAGCTCATAAAAAAAACAAACGCGACTATCGACGGCAGCCTTGCGAGAAG
>DATHBC010000473.1:0-7838 GCA_035296345.1 Pyrinomonadaceae bacterium
GTCGAGCATCAAAGCCGCTAACCACGCAGCCAACCCGATAATTTATCCGGGCGACTTGGTCATTGTGCAGAAAGCCGCGCCGATTTACATCACGGGCGAGGTGCGTCAGCCGCAGGGACTTTACCTGAGAGAAAGAGGAACCTCGCTGCGCGAAGCGATTGCGCAAATCGGCGGCATCAACCGCACCGCTAAAACCAAGGACATTAAAATTTATCGCCTGAAAGCCGATTCGCGCGAAAGAGAAGTTATCTCGGTTAATTACGACCAGATTCTGAAAGGACAACAGAAGGACGTGATGCTCGAGCCTTACGACATTATCGAGGTCGATAAAGCCAAGGAAAGTATTGCGCAGACGATTCTGAAAATCGCCACCGGCTCGCTGACGACGGGGCTGAGCGGCATTACCGGCGGACTCGGACCGGCAATTCTTTACTAATCCGGCAGAAGCCGAAAAAAAATAAAGAATCGCGAGCTGATGCAGATTCAGCTCGCGATTCTTTATTTTTCCGTCCCGGTGTAGATTTTTTCGATAACGTCGCGATATTTTTCGCTGACGACGCGGCGTTTTACTTTCAAAGTCGGCGTCAATTCCCCGCCTTCGACCGTCAATTCGTCTTCGAGCACGGCGATTTTTTTCACCTTTTCAAAAGGCGACAAATCTCTGGTCAGCGCCTCGACCTGTCTTTCAAAAAGATTAAGGACGCGCGGGTGACGACACATCTCGGCGCGCGAGCCGACCTCGATGCCTTTTAATTTCACGTAATTTTCCAAAGATTCGAAATTCGGCACGATTAAAGCCGCCGGAAATTTGCGCTCGTCGCCGACCAGAACGACTTGATTGACAAAGCGCGAGGCTTTTATCATTTGTTCAATCGGCGCGGGCGCGATGTATTTTCCGCCCGAAGTTTTGAAAAGCTCTTTTTTGCGGTCGGTGATTATCAGAAAGCCGTCGGCGTCGATTTTGCCGATGTCGCCGGTTTTAAACCAGCCGTCAGCGGTAAAAGCTTCGCGCGTCGCCTGCGGCTTGTTGTAATAGCCGAGCATGACGCCCGGACCGGACGCTTCGATTTCGCCGTCGGCGGCGATGCGAACCTCGTTGTTGCGAAGCGGTTTTCCCACGCTGCCGGCGCGGCTGAACATCGGGTTGTTGGTCGAGATGACGGGCGAGGTTTCCGTCAAGCCGTAGCCCTGCATAATCGAAACGCCCGCGCCCGTAAAAATATAGTAAATATCGTCTGACAAAGCCGCGCCGCCCGTAATGCACGAACGGAGATTGCCGCCGAAAAACTCGCGCAAT
Source organism: Pyrinomonadaceae bacterium (assembly GCA_035296345.1). Classification (GTDB taxonomy): domain Bacteria; phylum Acidobacteriota; class Blastocatellia; order Pyrinomonadales; family Pyrinomonadaceae; genus JALZHR01. The sequence goes on from DATHBC010000473.1 coordinate 1,298, forward strand.
TTGCGGAAAACCAGTTTGTCGGCAATCGCGTGCTTGACAGCTAAAAGGCGCGGAATCGGCTGTTTGTGCTCGACGCGGCGGGCGTATTCTTTGCCGATTTCAATCGCCCAATCGAAAATCTTTTCCTTCAGGCGGCTTTCGCTCGCCGATTTTTCCTTTGCTTTAGCGTAAACTTTCTCGAAAATGCGCGGCACGCCGACGAAAATCGTGGGCTGGACTTCGCGCAGATTGTCCGGTACTTTTTCGATTGATTCGGCGTAATGCACAGCCATTCCGTTGAAAATATACAGATACATTCCCGAACGCTCGAAAACGTGCGAGAGCGGCAAAACGGAAAGCGGTTTGTCTTTTTCGGAAAAAGTAAAATTTTCGCCCGCGTCGATGACGTTCGAGATAATATTCGCGTGCGTCAGCATGACGCCTTTCGGCTCGCCCGTCGTGCCGGAAGTGTAAATCAGCGTGGCGACGTCTTCAGGCTTGATTTGCGCGCTTAGTTCCTTTATTAATTCCGGCTGCTCGGCTTTCAGGCGCGCGCCGAGATTTTCCAGCTCCGCCAGCGACATCGCGTTTTCGGCTCTGACGCCGTCCGGGTTAAAGAATATTAATTTTTCGATTGTCCGGCATTCCGAGAGAACTCCGCCGACGCGCTCGTAAGCCTGCCAGTCCTGCAAAAAGAAAACTTTCGCGCCCGAATCGTTGACGATATAACAAACCTGATTCGCCGCGAGCGTCGTATAAACCGGAACGTCAATCACGCCGCAGAATTGGCAGCCCGCGTCCGCCAGAGTCCACTCGGGCGAGTTTGCCGAGAGAAGCGCCGCCCGGTCGTTGCGGCGGACGCCGAGCGCGTGAAGCCCGAGCGCGATGTTTTCGCTGCGGGAAATCATCTCTGCGGACGAAATCGCTTTCCACTCGCCGCCGGTTTTATAATTCAGAGCGTTTGGGCGCGGGCGTTTTTCGGCGGCTTGCCGGAACAATTCGCCGAGCGTCTGCGGCTCGTCCGCAAAAAGCGGAACGCGCTGAATTTTTCGCCTGATGTCTTTTACTTCGCTTGTCGTCATCATCTTTTTTACTGCTGTTTACTGCCGCTGATGCCGTTATGATCGCTGCTCGCCATTCCGCCGAAAAATATTTCCAGAACCGTGTCCGCCATCGGCGCGAGCGGATAGGATTTTTTCGAGAGAATCCAGTTCGTCACCATCTCGTCCAGCGCGCCGTAGAGAATTTTGGCGCAGACGGTCGGGTTTAAATCCGCGCGAAAAACGCCCTGTTTCTGTCCTTCGACAATCGTCCGGCGGATAATGTCGAGATATTCGGCAAATCCGGCGGCGGAAAATTCTTCCATAAACTTGGTCGAGCCGCGCAGCTCGACCTGAAAAACGATTGCCAGATCGCGGTCGGCGCTCAGGCGTTCCAGGTGAAGCTGCGCAATCCGGCGCAGTTTCTCGTCGGCTTTCTCGATTTCGGCGATTTCCCTTTTGCCTTCGGCGATAAATTCGTCCATCGCGCGGTCGAAAACCGAGTGCAGAATCTCGTCCTTGCTTTTGAAATAAAGATAAACCGTGCCGTCGGCGATATTGGCTTCGCGGGCGATGTCGGAAACTTTCGAGTTGAAATAGCCGTTGCGGGCGAAAACCTTTATCGCCGCGCGCAGGATAGCTTCGCGCTTGTCGCCGACGCCGGCGTTTTTCGCCGTCGAAGAAGAACCGTTTCTTTGGGTTGCGGAACGAGACATAAATTTATTTTGGATTTTGGATTCTGGATTTTAGATTCGCAGCCAATCCGGCTCGCGCCGAATAAATTCAGAAAGGATAATTTCTTATCTAATCTAAATCTCCGAATTAAAATCTAAAATTGAATAGTGAATGAATCATCATTCAGTTTTGCTAAAGGTATAACAGAACGGCGAAATAAATCAACAAAAATCTGCAAAGTTAATGTATTTTTTTTGCCGGGAAAGAAAAAGCGACCTGCAATCGAAAATCGCAAATCTGAAATTTAATGTGGCGGAGAGAACAGGACTCGAACCTGCAAGCCCTTACGGGCGGTAGTTTTCAAGACTACTGCATTACCAATTATGCTATCTCTCCGCAAACAGGAGCGGAATTGAAAATATACCTTAAAGCGGCGGCGGAAACAAATTCGGCGGCAGAGTCAGCGATAAGCGGTAAATTCGTCGTTCGGAATATCGGGTTTTAATTAAAAATTCGATATTCGGCAACCGCAGCTTACCGCTAAAAGGCGTAAACGCTTTTTTTATTTTGAATTTAAAAGACGGCTAATCTGCGCGTCGAGGCTGGCGGTTTTGTCCCAGCCGCTTTTTTTCGATTCGATTTCGCCTTTTTGATTAATCAGAAAATGCGACGGGTAACCCATATTGATATTGCCGCCGGCGTCGCGGTCGGCGTATTTCAAAAGCACGCCGAAGCTGTCGGGCGCGACGCGGAAATTAAACGGATTTTTCTTTAAAAAGGCGTTGATTTTCGTTTGGTTGTCGCTCGCCAAACCGATGAAAACGACGTCCTTGCCGTTATATTTCTCCGCCATTCGATTGAGCTTCGGGATTTCCGAATGGCAAATCGCGCAGCGCGTCGACCAGAAGCTGACCAGCACGACTTTGCCTCGAAAATCGTTGAGGCTAAAGGCTTGACCGTTTAAATCCGTCGCCGAAAAATCTTCGGCGATTTGCTTGTTGCTGGATTGTCCGAAAACCGAGAAAACGAGCAGAAGACAGAAAACCGCACTGAAAACAAAACGCATTTATTTTTTTCCTTGAGTTGGGATTTGACCTGCTTGCTGGTAACTGTGCCGGCGTGTGTAACGCCTCTATAGAATAAACTGGTAATATGATGCAATTTTTCAGAAAAGTATGCCTGTTTTTTTGTGATAAAATGAAGTTATGTTGCTCGAATCGCTCGAAGTTCAGAATTTCCGCAATTTACACGGAAAATTTTTTTGCAGGGCAGGCTTAAACGTTATCTTCGGCGAGAACGGGCAGGGAAAAACCAACTGGCTCGAAGCGATTTACACGCTGGCGACGACGAAATCCTTTAAAACGCCGAAATTGCAGGAAGCGATTCAGTTCAACGAAGAACTCGCCATTATTCGCGGCGCGGTTCGGCAATCGCCGGAGATTCAACACATCGTTCAGGTCGCGCTTCAGGGAAACACGAAAACGCTCTCGGTCAACGGCAAAAAAGAAACGATTCACCGCTATCTCGGCGAGCTTCACACGGTCATTTTCAACGCCGGCGAGCTGGAAATCGTCCGCGGGCTTCCGGACGCGCGCCGCCGCTTTCTCGACGCGGGCATCACGGCGATTTACCCGCCTTTCGTACAGACGCTGGCGGATTACAACCGCGTCATGCGGCAGAAAAATTCGCTTTTGCAGTCCGCACAGGAAAACGAATTCGGCTTGGAAAAAACGGCTGAAATGCTTGAGCCCTGGAACGAGCAGTTGATTCATCTGGCGGCGCGGATTCACAAGGCGCGCGTTCGTTATGTCGAAAGACTGAATGAAGTTCTGGAAAAGCGTCTGTTCGGCAAAGAGGAGCTTTCGATTCGCTACGCTTCGTCGCTCGAAGGCAAAGGCGATTTAAGCGATTACGCCGCGCTTTTAGCCGAGCGTCTAAAGCTTCGCGTGCAGGCGGAACTTGTTTCGGGACACGCGCTTATCGGCACGCATCGCGACGATTTGGACATTCTTTTCGACGGTCACGATTTGCGAAAATTCGCCTCCAGCGGGCAGCAGCGCAGCGCGCTTCTTGTTTTGCAGCTTGCCAATCTTTCGGTTTATTACTCGCAGCATCAGGAATATCCGCTTTTTCTGCTCGACGACATCGACGCCGAATTAGACTACAAACGCATCGGTCAACTGCTCGAATACCTGAGCGATAAAACCCAGACTTTCGTCACCACGTCTAAAGAAAGCTTCGTCGAAAAATTCGGCGGCGCGGCGAAAATTTTTACGGTTTCCGGAGGCAGGATTCTGGACGAGGAACAGGAATTTCTGGGCAGTTTCACGTAAACCGAAAAACTCGTTTTAAATTATCCTCAAAATTAAATATAAAGTCGTAAAAATCAACGTTTTGCGCTATTAATTTTGGCAAAAAAGTGGTAGAATATAATTGCTTTTTAAGGTAAAAAAAACGAACTGATGACTGAGAGTTTTACTAATCAATTTATCGAAAGCGACGCCGAAAAAATGAGCGGAACGCCTGTTTTTCGCGGCACTCGCGTTCCGATAAAAAATCTTTTCGATTATCTGGAAGCGGGCGACAACCTGGAAATTTTTCTGGACGATTTTCCGACCGTCGCGCGCGAGCAGGTCATCGGAATTTTAGAGCTTTATAAGGTCAAGCTTTTAGAAGAATATGAAGCTGCTGCTTGACGAATGCGTCCCGCGCCGTTTGAAATTCGGATTCGCCGGGCACGAAATTCTCACAATAGATGAAGCAGATTTGAAAGGATTGAAAAACGGCAGCTTAATTCGCTCATTAAGCGGGAGTTTTGAGGTTTTAATTACAGTTGATAAAAATATTCAGCATCAGCAAAACAAAGAGAAACTATCAATTGCAATCCTGATTTTATCGGCAAAAAGCAATCGTTATGAATCACTCTCGCCGTTGATTCCAAAAGCTTTAAAAATTCTCGAAAACATTAAAATCGGCGAAATTATTACAATAGAATAGTAGAGGTTAATAAATTGGCTAAAGCAAAAACAGAATACGGAGCAGACTCGATTACCGTTTTGGAAGGACGCGACGCGGTGCGCAAGCGTCCGGCGATGTATATCGGCTCGACCGGCGACATCGGTCTGCATCATCTTGTTTACGAGGTGGTGGACAACTCGGTCGACGAAGCGCTCGCCGGTTTCTGCGACACGATTGAAGTGACGATTCACATCGACAATTCGATTACGGTCGTCGATAACGGGCGCGGAATCCCGACCGATATTCACACGCAGGAAGGTCGCTCGGCGGCGGAAGTCGTTCTCACAGTGCTTCACGCGGGCGGCAAATTCGACTCGAATTCCTACAAAGTTTCCGGCGGCTTGCACGGCGTCGGCGTTTCCTGCGTCAACTTTTTGAGCGAATGGCTGAAGCTGGAAATCTGGCGCGACGGTAAAACGCACGAGCAGGAATACAAGGTCGGATTTCCGGTCGAGCCTTTAAAACAAACCGGAAAAACGACGCGGCGCGGCACGAAAGTCACGTTCAAACCGGACGGCGACATTTTCGAGACGACGATTTTCAGCTTTGAAAAGCTCTCGGAACGACTTCGCGAAAAAGCGTTTCTGAACAAAGGCATTCGCATCACGATTAAGGACGAGCGCGAAGAGCCGGAAAAATTCCACGAGTTTTATTACAAAGGCGGAATCGCCGAGTTCGTGAAGCACCTGAACAAAAACAAATCGCCTTTGCATGACGAGCCGGTTTATGTCGAGCAGGTTTCCGACGCGCTGACCGTCGAAGTGGCGATGCAGTATAACGATTCCTACGACGAAAAAGTATATTCGTTTGCCAACAACATCAATACGGTCGACGGCGGAACGCATCTATCGGGCTTTCGCGGCGCGATTACGCGAACGATTAACGCTTATGCGGAAAGTTCCGGTTTGACGAAGAATTTCAAAACCGCGCTTTCCGGCGACGACGTGCGCGAAGGCTTGGTCGCCGTGATTTCCGTAAAGATTCCGCAGCCGCAGTTTGAAGGACAAACCAAAGGCAAACTTAATTCGCCGGTTAAAGGCGCGGTCGAATCGTTTCTGAATGAAAAACTCGGCGAATTTTTTGAGCAGAATCCGAACATCGCCAGAAAAATCGTCGGCAAGGCGGTCGACGCGGCGCGCGCCCGTGAAGCGGCGCGAAAGGCGCGTGAAATCGTGCGTAAGAGCGCGCTCGGCGGCTCGACGCTGCCCGGCAAATTAGCTGATTGTCAGGAAAAAGACCCGGCGCTTTCAGAGATTTATCTGGTCGAGGGCGATTCCGCCGGAGGCTCGGCGAAACAGGGTCGCGACAGAAAAAATCAAGCCGTTCTGCCGCTCAAAGGAAAAATTCTGAACGTCGAGAAGGCGCGTTTCGACAAAATGCTCGGACACGGCGAAATCAAGGCTCTGATTACGGCGCTCGGCACGGGGATAGGCAAGGACGATTTCGACGTCTCCAAGCTTCGCTATCACAAAATCTGCCTGATGACGGACGCCGACGTGGACGGCTCGCACATCAGAACCTTGCTTCTGACTTTCTTTTATCGCCAGATGCCGCAGCTTGTCGAAAACGGTCACGTTTACATCGCGCAGCCGCCGCTTTACAAAGTCAAAAAAGGCAAAAAGGAAGAATACATCAAAGACGAAAAGCAGATGCTTCGTTATATGATGCGGCAGGCGACCAGCGAAATGCAGGTCAAATCCAGCACTAACGGCAAAACCTACGAAGGCGCGCGATTGTCGAAACTGCTCGAACAGGTCACCGAATTTGAGCGTTACTGCGAGCGTTTCACGCGCCGTATCGGTAATGATACAAAGCTTTTAAGAGTTCTG
>DATHBC010000474.1:0-1596 GCA_035296345.1 Pyrinomonadaceae bacterium
TTTCCGATTCGTGAATATAGAGCTTTTCTCTAACTTCTATCGGCGCTGTTTTGTGGTTGAGACCAAAGGCAAACAGCATTTGTTGGTCGACAGTCTTTTCCAAGCGAATTTTCCTAAACCTTTTATCCGTTAATTATCCAGCAAGCTCAAAGTTTTTGTAAGACAAGCTTCATTATAGCGAAAAAGCGCGCCTAATAAAGGTTAGTGCTCACAAATTTAAAAAAATACCTGATAAGAAGAATTAATAAATCGGAATATTTTAAGCCCGAAGCCGCGCGCGTTCAAGACGCAGCGCCGGCGAAAAGGCGGAAGCCCGCGCGTGAGCAAGGGCGGAAAACAGCAGGTAATCGGCAGACGGCAGAAAGCAGGACATCGTGCATAATGACGGTTCTGACTGCCAACTGCTGCTGCTTCCCGCCTTGAATCCGCCCTTGCTGACGCGCGGGCTTCCGTCCGTTTTCGCGGCTTTTGTCGTCATTCTCGTGCCGCTCAGGCGCAAATCCTTTCGGCTGCTGTTTAGGGTTCGGAGACCGGTCGGCGCAGATTTTTAGTCAGGCTGGCAATCGCTTCGGCTAATTCCTGAATATCGACGGGTTTTGACAAGTGAAGCTGAAAGCCCGCCGAAAGGGCTTGCTCGGTGTCTTCCGGTCGCGCCATCGCGGTCAGCGCGATAACCGGAATGTCCGCGTCGCTCTCGCCGTCGTTTAAAGAGCGGAGCCTGTTTATCAGCGCGTATCCGTCTTCGCCCGGCATATTAATATCGGTTAATAAAACGTCGGGCTGCCATTCGGCAATCGAATCGAAGGCTTCGGACACGGAGCTTGAAGCCTGCGTGTCGGCGCCCCATTGATTCAGGGCGAAGGTCAGCATCTCGCACGTATCAACGTCGTCGTCCACAATCAGCACGCGCACGCCTTTCAATTCCGGCTCCGCGATTTCGCGCGACTTGTGCCCGTTTGCTTCTTCTTCCCCGACGACCGGCTCAACCGGCGCGCCGACCATCATCGACCGGGGAAGCGTAATGATAAAAGTCGCGCCTTTGTCAATGCCGTCGCTCGCCGCCTGAATCGAGCCTCCGTGCAGCTCAGCCAGATGCCGCACGATTGCCAGACCCAAGCCCAAACCGTTGTGCGTTCTCGTGCTGGAGCTGTCTTCCTGCCGGAAACGGTCGAAAACGTAAGGCAGAAATTCCGGCGCGATGCCCTGCCCGGTGTCGCTGACGATGATTTGGATTTTATCGCTCGTCTGTCGGAGTTCAATCTGAACCTGACCGCCGGGCGGCGTAAATTTGACGCCGTTGGTGAGCAGATTCCAAATCATCTGCTGTAATCTGTACGGGTCGCAGGTTATTTTTTCGACGTCCGCCTTATAAACGGCTGAGAGAGCGACGCCTTTGTATTCCGCCGCGGGGCGCACGACGTCGAGCGCGGCTTCGATAAGCGGGGCAAGCGGCGTCGGCGACAGGTCCAGGCGCAGGTTGCCGGTAATCAGGCGCGAGGTATCGAGCAAATCGTCGATTAGCTGCGCCTGCGATTTGGCGTTGCGATAAATCGTTTCCAGCGCGCTCTCGCGTTCTTCGCCTTCCAGTTTTCCGCT
>DATHBC010000475.1:0-3485 GCA_035296345.1 Pyrinomonadaceae bacterium
AATGCACTAATCAGCCGACGATTTTAAGAACGCCGCGCGTGCCCGCGCTCGGTCAGGCTTCGGACACCTGCAACGACGGGCGCACGGCGGAAGCAAAGAAAACCGGCTTTAATCGCTGGCGTCAGTTCGGTCAACCCGCGATGCAAATCGTATTTCGCGGGGCGAACCATTTTTGGTGGAGCGCGGCGGCAAGCACGACGCAGCACGACATTGCCAATTATTACACGCAGAATTGGTTTGACCGCTGGCTCAAGGGCGACACAGGCGCTACGAGCAGGCTTTTATCTCGTTCGGTGAATAGCACGCCGCTTGAAACTTTGCTCAGTCAAAATTTCGCTTCGGGCGTGTTCTTTGACGGCTACAGCTGCGACGACTTGCGCACCGCCTGTCAGCCGTCGAATCAAACGGCGACCATCACGGGACGAGTGATAAATGCGGACGGTCGCGGCATTGCTAACGCCCGCGTTCGTTTGTCGGGCGATTACTTTTCGTCGCCGCGCTATGCTTTGACAAATCCGTTCGGCTATTACAGATTTGTCAATGTTCCGGTTTTTTTCGTTTACCGGGCGACGGTTTCCGCCAAAAATCGCAGCTTCACGCAACCGTTCGTTGTCCTGAACATAACCGGAAACGCGACCGACATAAACTTTACCAGCAGTAATTAATAAACTGCGGCAATTTAAGCTCTTCTGCGGCTTAGGTTTTTCGCTGATTTAGTTATAGAATAAATGACGCCCTAAAATTCGCCTCGCGCGCGGTCGCCTTCCGGCATTTTCGAAGCTGGTTTCGGAAAATCAATTCACAGGGAAATATTTTGATACGGAGCATTGATTAAGTGCAGCGTTTAAAACTGTTCGTCTCTTTATTCTTTATTTTATTTGCGGCGCTGACCTTTTTCGGTCAGCGGTGGCTGACGAGCGTTTCAGCCGGCAGAAACGTCACTACTGCCCGCAGCGGCGAATCGCTTTCCGCGCCGAGCGGAGTTTCGGCGTCGGACGCGGATTATATCGATAAAGTCGGCGTGATGTGGAATACGGTGCGCGGGGCGACTCTTTACCGGATTTTTCGCGGCACAGTCAATAATCCGTCCACGGCAACGGAAGTCGGCGCAACCGCCGCAAATTATTTTTTCGACACGAGCGCGGCGGCTAATCAAAATTATTTTTACTGGGTGCGCGCCGAAAACGGCAGCGGCGCGACGAGCAGCTTGAGCAGCGCCGACCAGGGCTTGCGCGCGGTCGGAGAATTTCGCTCCGGATTTTTTTCTCCTTTATCGCCGCCGCCCGTGCCGGTCGGAAACGCGGTCACGGCTGCCAAAGCCAGCCTGGGCAAAGCTCTGTTCTGGGACGAACAGCTTTCTTCGACCTGGACGGTTTCGTGCGGGACCTGTCACCGTCCGGCGGCGGGCGGCTCAGACCCGCGAACCGGCGTCGGCAATCCGCGCTCCGTAAATCCGGGTTTCGACAACGTTTTTAACACGCCCGACGACGTTTTCGGCTCGCCCGGCGTGCCGCTCAATAACGCGGACGGAACTTATTCGCCGTCGAATCATTTCGGCTTCGGCGAGCAGGTCACGAATCGAAAAACTCCTTCGTATTTAAACGCCGGTGTGGCTTTCGCCGGATTATTCTGGGACGGTCGCGCGTCGAATATTTTTCGCGACCCGCTGACCAATCAGGTTTTGCTGACCGATTGGGGTTCGCTCGAAAGCCAGATTTTAAGCCCGCCGACCTCGGCGGTCGAAATGGCGCACGGCAATCGCAACTGGACGCAAATCGCGCAGGACCTCGCCGCCGCCAAGCCTCTCGCTTTGGCGAGCGACATTCCGCCTTCGCTGGCTGAATGGGTTAACGGGCGAACTTACCCGGAACTTTTTGAAGAAGCTTTCGGGACGCCGGAAGTCACGCCGTCGCGCATCGCGCTGGCAATCGCCACGCACGAGCGAGTGTTGTTTTCCGACCGCGCGGCGATTGATAGATGGGGAGCGCAAATCGAGCCGCTGACGGCGCAGGAAAACCGCGGCAGCGAGATTTTCGTCGAGGTCAATTGCAGCTTTTGTCACGGCGGACCGCTGTTGACAGACCAAAACTTTCATAACGTCGGCGTCCGCCCGCAAATCGAAGATAGAGGTCGCGGAGGCTTTACCGGAAACGCAAACGATAACGGCAGATTCAAAACTCCCGGCTTGAGAAACGTCGAGCTGCGCGCGCCGTATATGCACAACGGGCGCTTTGCCACGCTCGAAGACGTGGTCGAGTTTTACAATCGCGGCGGCGATTTTAATGCGCCGAACAAAGACCCGCGCGTGCGCCCGCTCAATCTGAGCAGCCAGCAAAAAGCCGACCTCGTCGCTTTTCTAAAACGCCCGATGACCGACCCGCGAGTTAAAAACGAGCTGCCGCCGTTTGACCGCCCGAAGCTCTACACCGAATCGAATCGCGTCCCCGTTATCACGGGCACAGGTCGCGCGGGTTCAGGCGGCGTTGTTCCGCAGGCGGTCGCCATCGAGCCGCCGCTCGTCGGAAATTCGAGCTTTACGGTCGCCGTCTCCAAAGCGCTCGGCGGCGCTCAAGCCGTTCTGGTCATTGATTCGAATGACCCGGGCGCGGGCTCGTCGATTCCCGCCGGCGGTTCTTTTGCGCGCGTTCCGGTAAATCTGGCAGGCAGCGGCGACGCGAGCGGATACGGCTCGGTCAGCCTGCCGATTCCGAACAATCCGGCTTTGATTGGACAAACGTTTTACGGTCGCTGGTATATCACGGACGCGGGCGCGGCAAACGGGTTTTCGGTCACACAGGCGTTTCGATTTACGATTTTCGGAGCGGCTTCGACCCTCGCCGGAAAAACACCCTTCGATTTTGACGGCGACCGGAAAGCCGACCTTTCCGTTTTCCGCGCGTCGAACGGTTATTGGTATATCAGCAACAGCTCAAACAATTCTTTAACTCAATCACAATTTGGTGCAAGCGGAGATTTAATCGCACCGGCTGATTTCGACGGCGACGGCAAAACAGACATCTGCGTCTTTCGTCCGTCCGACGGCGGCTGGTATCGCTTGAATTCTTCGAACAACACATTCACGCCCGCGCAGTTCGGAACAAACGGGGATTTACCCGTGCCCGGAGATTTCGACGGTGACGGAAAAGCCGATTTAACCGTTTATCGCCCTTCGGCGGGAAGCTGGTATCGGATTAACAGCTCGAACAATCAATTCGTGGCGGCGCAGTTCGGAATAGCCGAGGATAAGCCGCTTGTCGGAGATTTCGACGGCGATGGGAAAAGTGATTTGACCGTTTTCCGACCTTCGAACGGCACGTGGTATCGCATCAACAGCGCGACCGATACTTTCTCTCCCGCACAATTCGGCGCGCCCGGAGATTTACCGGTGGCGGCGGATTACGACGGCGACGGCAAAACCGATTTAGCCGTTTACAGACCGTCTGTCGGAGATTGGTACTGGATTAACAGCGGCAATGCCTCACTTT
>DATHBC010000476.1:0-3914 GCA_035296345.1 Pyrinomonadaceae bacterium
GATTCTAACTTTGTCAACGTCACTTCCGGGGCGGGCGACGGCAGCGGCACGATTAACTTCACCGTCGCTCAAAACACCGGCGGCGGTCGCACCGCTTCAATCACCGTGTCCAACGGGCTGGTGACGCGGACGTTTTTAATCCAGCAGGCAGCGGGCTGCCCGACTTCCCTCTCGCAGAACGTTTTGAATTTTCCCGCGACGATTTCGAACGCGGCTATCGGCATTACAGCCGGGCAGAATTGCATCTGGAGCGCGACGCACAGTGCCAACTGGATTTTAATCCAGCAGAAGCCGCAGCCCGGAAACGGAACCATCATCGTCACGGCTTCTTCCAACCTGAGCCCGAACCCGCGAAGCGCGACGATAACCATCGGCGTGCAGACTTTGACGGTCAATCAAGCGGGAACCGCGTCGGCAATTGCGCCCAAACGCTTCGATTTCGACGGCGACAACCGGGCGGACATCGCGGTTTACCGGCAGGGAAACTGGTATCTGCAACAAAGCACGAACGGATTTGCCGCCGTCCAGTTCGGCATTTCGACCGACCGCATCGTGCCCGCCGATTACGACGGCGACCGCAAAACCGACATCGCGGTTTTTCGAGACGGCGACTGGTATATTCTGCAAAGCTCGAACAATACTTTTCGCGCGCAGCGATGGGGCGCGCCGAACACGGACGCGCCGGTTCCGGCTGATTTCGACGGCGACGGCAAAACGGATTTAGCCGTTTTCCGCAAAGGCGCGGAAGCGTCTTCGCCGGCTTTTTTCTTTATTCTGCGCAGCTCTTCGAACACCGAGCAGACTCAGCAGTTCGGAACGACCGGAACCGACCAGCCGCTGCCTGCCGATTACGACGGCGACGCCAAAGCCGACCTCGCCGTCTATCGCGAAGCCGGCGGCGTCTGGTATATCCTGCAAAGCTCGGACAATAACTTGCGCGGCGTCCAGTTCGGTCTGGGCAATTTTCAGGACCAGCCCGTTCCGCGCGATTACGACGGCGACAACAAAATTGATGTTGCCGTCTACCGACGCTCGAGCGGAACGTGGTATTTACTGCAAAGCAGCGCGGGATTTACCGGCGTGCAATTCGGAATTTCGACCGACATTCCCGCGGCGGCGGATTACGACGGCGACGGGAAAACCGATTTGGGCGTGTATCGCGAAGGCACTTGGTATCTGCTGCGCTCGCGGGATGGTTTCGGCGCGTTCCGATTCGGGCTGGCGGGCGATACGCCGGTTCCTTCCGTCCTGCCGTGAAAATCAAACGGGATAAATGCAGCCACGGATGAACGCGGTTAAAGACGAGATTTAAAACAGGATTATACGGGATGCCGCCGGTAAGAAAGGCGCTTGAAAACGCGAAATGCGGAAGGCAAAACTAAAATCATCGGATTTCATCTTGCCTTCCGCATTTCGCTTTTTGCGTTTTATTTAGCGTCCTCGTCCGCTGCGTCTGACGTTCATCAGGCGCGCCGGAAAGGTGGCGAAGTTTTCAACCTCGACCTGGTTGGCGTCGCTGCCCGAGCGCGTCCAGCGGATTTTGGCGGCGGCGATATAAGTTCCCTCGCCTCTGCCCGTGCGCTCGTCAATCGACAGCTCGATAACGCCGAACGGGTAATCCAGCGAGCGATAACCGCCGCGCACCTCGGCAAACTGCGTCCACCGTTCGAACACGATAAAGATTCGCCGCTGACCGTTTTCGACGCTTTCGCGCACGACGTTCAAACGCCGTCCGAGCTGCGCGCCGACGCTGAAATAGCCGAGGTCTTCGTCGTCGATTTCGCTCAGCAGCGTGCTCTGCCCGCGGTTCTGCAAAATGCCCAGAAACCTGACGGCGTCTTCGTCCGAAGTCTCGCCGGTGATGGAAAGCGTAAACGGGCGCGTGACGGTTCTGGTGTTAAAGCCCGTGCCGTAGCTGAGAACCGTGCCCGTATAGCTTTCGCGCGCCGCGCCGCGCCGGTCCTGCCCGAAGGCTTGCGGAACGAAAATTACTGAAAAATAAAGCAGAATCAACATTCCGAAAAAAACATAAAATTTTTTCATACCCTTTGTCCCCTCGTTCGATAAAATATTCTCTATGATTTTGTATCCCGCTGAATAGTTGTATTTTTGTTCGGTTAGTTACATTAAGCGACAATAGTTTTTTATATCGGGGCGCGAGGCGGAACGGGCGCGCGAAAGAAAATGATTAAATACGCGGCATTCCTGCGCGGCATCAACGTCGGCGGGCATCATATCGTAAAAATGGCGGATTTGCGCGGGCTTTTCGGCGCGCTGGATTTTGCTGAAAACGTCAGAACCTACATTCAAAGCGGAAACGTGATTTTTGAAACGAGCGGCGCGACAAACAGCGTCGTTTTCACCGCAGAAATCGAGAAACTGCTGCGGCAGGCTCTCGGTTTCGAAGTCAGGACGATGCTGCGGACTTTTGCGGAACTGGAAGAAATCGCCGCGCAAAATCCTTTCAAAGAAACGGACGCCGCTGCGGGCGCGAAAACATATGTCACTTTTTTATCCGCCGCGCCGGACGCGGAAGCGAAAAATTCCCTGCTCGCTTTCGCCAGCGATTTTGAAGCTTTCCGTTTCGGCAAACGCGAATTGTACTGCCGGATACGACCGGGCAAACCGGGAAAAGAATTGTTTTCCAACAATTTTATAGAGAAACACCTGAAAGTCGCCGCCACGACGCGAAACACGGCGACGGTCAACAAAGTGCTGCTTTTGCAATGAAAGGCTTAAAAAAACACACGCGCCGGGACAGAGAAAAAGCGGTCGAAGAAATCCTGCCGCTCGTTCGCCGAAAATTCGGCGACAATCTCGTCGCGCTCGCGGCGCAAGGCTCTTTCGCGCGCGGCGACGATGCCGCTTATTCCGATTTGGAGCTAATCGCCTTTGTCAAAGAAATGCCCGGAAACGAGGAATGGGCGGGAATCGGAAAAATCCGCGACGGACTTCTGGTCGAGCTGGTCTGGATGACGCGCGAAACCTATCTGAAACGGACGACGGAAGTAAACAAAGACTGGTTTCTCTCCGGTTCGGACGTTCTTCTGCCAATCATCAACGAGCGGTTCGTCCGTGAATTGACGGATTACCGCGTCGAAAATCTCAGCGAAAAATGTCTCGCCGAAGCCAAATTGCGCTGGCACGAGGTGCAGGAAGCGACCGGAAAAATCTTGAACGCGACAGCGGCGGCAAAAGCGTCGGCGGAAAAAAGCCGCGACGCGATTCCGCTGTTGTTTGCCGATATGCTGATTCATATGCTGATTACGCTGTCTTTTTTAAACCGGACGCCGTATATTACGTTTGCCCGCTTTATCGAGCAGGCGAGACGGTTCGACACCAAACCGCCGAGCTTTGAAAATCTGCTCGATATTATGACCAATGGCGAATTTGAAGATTTAGCGCGCCTGGAAAAGACCGTCGAGACGGTTTTCTCGCAGTTCGAAGCGATTTTTGAAGCTTTCGGCGTCGAGCTTTACGACGACAATATCAATCCCGATATTTAGCCGCGAATATTAATAAAAACCCCGGAGAAAAAACATGAAAAATGCCGCAGAATACGCAGACATCATTATCCGCGACGAGCGGGAAAGAATCGTTCGGGAAACGCCGACCGTTTACGAAGACGACAAAATCGAAAGAATCTACGAATTCGACGACGGCGCAATCGTCAGATACGAATGGCAGGACGCGCCGGGTGCGGAAGCGTTCAATCACAGATTTACTTTGATTAAAACGCCCGCGCCCAATCCGCACCGCTTTCAGACGGGCGTCGTAAAAGTTATAAATTATGTGAATCAAGAGTAGAAAATCAGACGAATGAATAAGCCTTATCTTTGCGTTCTTTGCGCCTTTGCGGGAAACGATTTATCCCGCAAAGGCGCAAAGAGCGCAAAGGAAACAATCTACTTATT
>DATHBC010000477.1:0-4016 GCA_035296345.1 Pyrinomonadaceae bacterium
CGGAAAAACAATCTCTCTGCTCGATTAATTTCTGGAGAATCGCGGTCGAAATGTAATAGGGCAGATTCGCGACGAGCTTCGTCCTTTGTCCCTCGTCCCGCGCCGCTCGTTTTTTAATTTCTTCTTTAAAATCGAGTTTCAGCGCGTCCTGTTCAATCAGCGAGAAATTTTCGTCTCCGGCAAATTTTTCCTTTAAGAGCGGAATCAAATCGCGGTCGAGCTCGACGGCGAGGACGCGCGCGCCGCTTTCGACCAGCTTTCCGGTCAGCGCGCCGCGCCCGGCTCCGATTTCGACGACGCCGTCACCGGCTTGCGGGTCGAGCGCGCGGATAATTTTGTCGATGTAGTTTTTATCGACCAGAAAATTCTGCCCGAAGGATTTTTTGGCGAAAGGCTTTGACGAATGTGCTTGGCGGCGCGGCATTTCCTGAATCTCGTATCGCAAGTCTTGAATTGTAAATAGTAAATAGCAAATAGAGACAATCTGCAATTATCCGCGCCGTATTTTTCACTTTCTATTTGTTTTTTATGACTTACGACTCACTTTTCATTTTCTAAACGTTGCCTTTTTCTCCGGTTTGTTTTATAAATCAATGAGCTAAAAACTTTCCAATCGTTTTTTATTACAGCCCTTTTTTATCATTTTTCTAACGATTCCATTGGAGATTTCGCCGATGAACCGAAAATTCAGCTTTTTTCTGACATCTCGCTGCGTTTTTTTACTTTTAATATTCTTTTGTCCCGCAGTTTTCGCCGCCGCTAATGACAGCGACCCGAACCCGGATTCGCCGGTTCCGGTTTTGCTCGCCGAGACGGATTCGGCGCGCGCGCTGGCTGTCGAACACGGAATCTGGAACGGAAGCCTGCCGAAAACATCTTCGCGGCGAGCATTTCGCGTCGGGCAAAAAAGCCTGATTACGCTTTTCGTGACGAATCTGGATTTGCTGGAAGGCGAAGGCGCAAACGCTTTTCGAATTTACGTAAATCACCGCAACGGCAGAGTTTACCAGTTTCCCGTCGAAGAATTGACGCCAATCAGCCGGACGGTTTACGCGCTGCGCGTCCGCCTTTTTGACGCGGGCTTGCGCGGTCAGCCGCCCGCCGACGGCGACGCTCTCGTTTATCTGGTCTGGCGCGGGCTGGCGAGCAATCAACTGAAAGTCGGTCTCGGCAGAACGGGCGGCGCGATAAAAATTCCGGAGCCGGCGACAAAATTTATTTCCGGCGCGTTTGATGAATCTCCGACGGAAGAATTCGTCGGCTACCGCTGGTCGGGCGACCGCAAAAGATTTCAGGAACAGGCGACCTTCGGACCGTCGCCGGAGATGGACGCGCGGATTCGCCGCTTCGGCTTGCGCACGTGGCTCGGCGAGCAGTTCGAAGCGCCGTATCCGACAGTTCCTTATCCGGACATCCCGCTGATGCCCACCGTTCCGCAGGCGAACTGCTCGCAGAATACTTTTCCGCATTGCTATCGCGAGCGATACACGATGCAGCCCGTGCAGCAGTGGTTTTTTAAAGAAGCGTTTTACGGCAACGCGCAGCTTCGCCATCGCACGGCTTGGGCTTTGAGCCAGATTTGGGTCACCTCGGGCGAGTCGATTCGGCAGGCGAGTCATATGATTGCCTTTCATAAAGTGCTGTCGAAAAACGCTTTCGGCAATTATCGCGATTTGATGTATGACGCGACGCTGAACCCGGCGATGGGCGATTATCTGGATATGATTCGCAGCACGAAAAACAGCCCGAACGAAAACTACGCGCGCGAGATTTTACAGCTTTTTTCCATCGGCTTGTACATGCTCAACCAGGACGGCACGCTCAAGCTCGACGGTCAGGGCAACCCGATTCCGACTTACAATCAGGAAACGATAAATAATTTCTCGAAGCTGTTTACAGGCTGGACTTATTGTCACAATGCGGCGGTTTGCCCGCAGATGACGCTCGGAACTTTGAACTTCAAAGACCCGATGATTTTAAATCCGGACAATCACGACACCGGCGCGAAAACTCTTTTGAGTTATCCGAACGCCATCAATCAAAATATTCCGGCTTGCGGCAACTGCACCGACCCGACGACAACCTGGATTTACGCCAACGATACCTTGCAGCAGGCGATGAACAATATTTTTTATCATCCGAACGTCGCGCCTTTCGTCGGCAAGCTCCTGATTCAGCATCTGGTGATGAGCGACCCGTCGCCCGCCTATGTCGGAAGAGTCGCGGCGGTTTTCAACAACAACGGTCAGAACGTGCGCGGAGATATGAAAGCGGTTATCCGCGCCATCCTGCTCGACCCGGAAGCGCGCGGGAATTTCAAAACCGCGCCGCGCTACGGAAAACTGCGCGAGCCGGTGCAGCTCGTCACCAACATCGCCCGGATGTATAACCCGAAATCCTTTAACGGCGAAGAATCGAGCGACGGCGGTCTGGGCGAGACGATGCGCGGAATGGGTCAGAATCCTTTCTACGCGCCGACGGTTTTCAACTATTACCCGCCGGATTACATCGTGCCTGGAACGACTCTGCTCGCGCCGGAATTCAATCTTTTAAATACCGGAACGGGCATCAAGCGCATTAATTTTCTTTATATTCTGATATTTGAAGGCGTCGCGCCGAACGCGACCGACTCGCTGAAAGGAACCTCGATTGACGTCGGGGAAATCGTTCCCTTTGCCGCTGTCGACGCGACCGGCAACCAGCTTCTCGACGCGCTCAACACCAGAATGATGCACGGCACTTTAACGCCCGACCTGCGAACTTTAATTTTAAACGCGGTCACGACCGTTCCGGCTTCCGACCCGGTTTTAAGGGCTAAAACGGCTATTTATCTTATCGCGGCTTCGTCGCAATATCAGGTGCAGAGATAGTGAGCGGTAAGCGGTGAGCAGTTAGCAGTATTTATTTCTACTGCTCACTGCTCACCGCTCACTGCTCACCCGAAATAATTATGACAAACAGAAGAGACTTTTTGAAGACATCGTGCAAAGCCCTGAGCATGACGGCGCTGGCGACGCAGCTCGGGCATTTCGGTTTGCTGAGCGCCTTTGCGCAGAAATCTCAGAGCGGTCGCCTGAGCGGCAATCCGGCAGGCGACGCCGCGCCGCCGACCGATTATAAGGCTCTGGTCTGCATTCTGATGTATGGCGGAAACGACGGGAACAACACGCTGATTCCTCATCACAACGACGCCAACGTCAGCAATTACGCGGCTTACAGCGCGGCTCGCGCGGCTCAGGGTCTGGCTTTGCCGCAAAGCTCGCTTTTGCCGGTAAACGTGCCGCGAATGGGCGGCTTGACTTACGGCTTGCATCCGGGTTTCGGCACGGTCGCGGGCGGCATCAACGGCGGCTTGCACCCGCTTTGGGCGCTCGGAAAAATGGCGGTTGTTTCTAACGTCGGAACGTTGGTTCAGCCGCTGACGCGCCAGCAATATCAGAGCGGCTCGGCTCCGCGCCCGCTGCAATTATTTTCGCATTCCGACCAGATGGCGCAGCAGCAGAGCGCGCGCGCGGACATTACGTCCGTGTCCGGATGGGGCGGGCGTATTTCCGACAAAATGACGGTCCCGGCAAATCCGAACCGCATAGTCCCGACGATTACGGGAACCGGCGGCTCGCTTTTCGCTTTCGGCGATACAACGCAGCCTTTATCAATCGGACCCGCGCCGACGCCCCTGAACAATATTCTCGCCATCTCCGGCGACACGAACACGCCGGTCGCCAACGCCCGCCTGAACGCGCTGATTGAGTCGATGAATTTAGGCTCGGCGTCCGAGATGGTCGTCGCTTCCAGTCAAATCAACCGGACGGCGATGCAAATCAGAAACGCGCTCGGAAATATTCCCGAAGTGACGGTAAATTTTCCGAACAGCGACCTCGGCAACCAGCTCAAACAAATCGCTCGCCTGATTCGCGGTCGAAACGTGCTGGGAGTCAACCGGCAGATTTTCTTCTGCCTTTTAAACGGCTTCGACACGCACACCACGCAGCTCAGCGAGCAGGACAGGCTTTTGT
>DATHBC010000478.1:0-1563 GCA_035296345.1 Pyrinomonadaceae bacterium
TAAAGGGCATCAAAATTCTCCTAAATTTCGGCAAAAAAATTTACAGAGAACTCTTATAATGCAAGAGCGCTGGTGCAACAATCATATTCAGATTTTGTTAATATGTAAATTCTCGTCGGTTGCAAGCTGTTTTCTCGCCTAGTCTATGGCAAAATAACTGAAGATGACAGATTTTTTTCTCGACAAATTTCACGAAGAATGCGGCATTTTCGGCATTTACGAGCACGCCGAAGCCTCGACTTTGACGCAGCTCGGGCTTTTCGCCTTGCAGCATCGCGGGCAGGAAGCGTGCGGCATCGTCTCGTCGGACGGCGAGGAACTGCACCAGTTTCGCTCGCAGGGGCTGGTCGCGGACGTTTTAAACGAGGAGGTTTTGAAAACACTCGTCGGGACGAGCGCCATCGGGCACACGCGGTATTCGACCGCCGGGAAAAACACGATTAAGGAAGTGCAGCCGTTTGCCGTGACCTGCCAGCACGGGCAGCTCGCGGTCTGTCACAACGGCAATTTGCCTTTTGCCAATCGCAGGCGCGCCGAGCTGGAACGAGCGGGCGCGATTTTTTCTTCCACCTCCGACACGGAAACGATTCTGCATTCGATTGCCAGATGCCAAGCCGCCGATGCCGTCGAAGCCGTCGAAAAGGTTTTGCGCGAAACCGAAGGCGCGTTTTCTTTGCTTTTTCTGACGCCGAAAGCTTTGATTGCCGTGCGCGACCCGCGCGGATTTCGCCCGCTCGTGCTGGGAAAATTGAAAGACGCCTGGTGCGTCGCGTCCGAGACGTGCGCGTTTGATTTGATTGACGCTCAATACGTCCGCGAGATAAAGCCGGGCGAGATGCTGGTCATCGACGAGCACGGTCTGCATCCGCAATTTCCGTTCGAGGAAAAACGGCTTTCGCGCTGCGCCTTCGAGCACGTTTATTTTTCGCGTCCCGATTCGACCATTTACGGGCGCTCGGTCAATGAATCGCGTCATAAAATGGGCAGGCAGCTGGCGATTGAACATCCGGCTGACGCCGATTTAATCGTGCCGGTTCCCGATTCGGGCGTCGCGGCGGCAATCGGTTACGCGCGCGAGTCGGGCATCAATTATCGCCAGGCGATTATTCGCAATCATTACGTCGGGCGCACGTTTATCGAGCCGAGCCAGTCGATTCGCTCGTTCGGCGTGCGTTTAAAGCTGAACCCGATCAGGGATTTGATAAAAGACCGCCGCGTCGTTCTGGTCGACGATTCCATCGTGCGCGGCACGACGTCGAAAAAAATCGTGCAGATGGTGCGCGAGGCGGGCGCGACCGAGGTTCATATGCGCATTAGCTGCCCGCCGACCGTCAGCCCATGTTATTACGGCGTCGACACGCCGCGCAAAGCCGAGCTTATCGCCGCGCAGATGTCCGTCACGGAAGTCTGCAATTACATCGAAGCCGATTCTTTAGGCTATCTGTCGCTCGGCGGAATGCTCGACGCCATCGGCATCGACGGAAACTCGATGTGCACGGCTTGCTGGAGCGAGAAATATCCGACCCTTATCACCGCCGCCAGCGAGATAACCGACGCGAAATA
>DATHBC010000479.1:0-7619 GCA_035296345.1 Pyrinomonadaceae bacterium
GCCGGAAGACAGCCCGAAGCCGAAGCCGAGCTTGCCAAATCACTGGCGGCGAATCCGAGAAACCTGTTTCTGCTGGTCGGCGCGGCTTACTGGTACGCGGCGCACGGGTCGGCGGATAAAGCGTTCGATTACGCGCAAAAAGCGGTCGAAATCGAGCCGCGCTATACATGGGGGCAAATCGCGCTCGCCCGCGCGCTGATGCTGCAAAAGAAACCGCTCGAAGCGGAAAAAGCGCTGCTCACCGCGCGCTCGTACGGAAATTTCCCGACGCTCGATTACGAGCTGGCTTCCGTGCGTCTCGCCGCCGGATTTTACGAAGAAGCCGCCGCCGAGCTGCGCAAAAGGTTTATCGTCGACGAAGGCGTGATTTACACGCGGCTGGGAAACCGCGTTTTAAAAGAATCGAAGAATTTCGTCGATTTGCTCGCGCCCGAACGCCGCGCCAGTATTTTTGAAAACACCGGCGCGGACAACGCGGAAACCGCCGAAAAACTGAAAAGTCTTTTATATCTTTATCAGAAATTAAACGACGACAAAGAGCCGAACGAAGCGCAGATAATCGCCGCCGCCGACGACTTCGTCAGAGGCGAAGACAACGCGAAAACCTTCCGGCAAATTTACGTCGCCAACCGTCTTTTGCAGAAAAGAATCGCCCTGCCCAAAGTTCTGGAGCTGACGCAGGGCGCAGTCCGCGGCGTCGATGCTTCGCTCGATGTCGATTCGCCTTCGTCGGCGGTTCTGGCGGACGAGCTTTTCGACGCCCGCCATACAGCCATCCAGCGCGGGCAGTTTGTCATCGTGCCGAGCCTGCCGCGCCAGACGCTTTCCAACATTCTGCGCGGACGCATCGAAGAGCTGGCGGGCTGGACGCTTTATCAACAGGAAAAACCGCAGGAAGCCGGAATCCGCCTGAAACGCGCCGTCGGGATTCTGCCGGAAAAAAGCGCCTGGTGGCGTTCGAGCTGGTGGCGGCTCGGGGCGGCGTTCGAAGCCGGCGGAAAGCCGAACGAGGCGCTGGAAGCTTATATAAAAAGCTACGTCAACGGAGAGCCCGACCCGTCGAAACGCCTCGTCATCGAAGCCCTTTATCAGAAAATAAACGGCACGCTCGAAGGTTTGGACGCAAAAATCGGCGCTAAACCGAAACCCGCCGTCAGTTTTTTAATCAAGCAGCCGGAAAACGCCGCTGCTGTTGAAAACCCCGTCGCCAAAGTCGAATCTACTCCGACGCCAGCGCCGGCGACAACGACGCCGGTCGCCGAAACCGTGCCGCAACCGACGTCTTCGCCCTTTGCGGAAACGACGTCGACGAAAGTCTCGGAAACAACGCGGGCGCAGGTATCTCAAAGCCCGTCCGCTTCATCATTGCGCGTCGTCGTCACGTCAAGCCTGCCCGCGCCAGCCGAAACTACGTCGACGCCCGGGACTAAACCCGCTCCGACTCTGACTCCGACCGCAACCGTCGAGCCGACACCAGTTTCGACGCCGGAAACCGAGCCTTCCGTTGAATCTTCGCCCGAAGCTTCGCCGACTGTCAGGAAAGACGCGCCGACGCGGGAAACGAAAACCGATGCGACGACCGAAGTAAAAACAGAGCCGTCGCCCGCCACAACGGCAGAAATCAGCCCGACGCCTGAAAAAACCAGCCAGCCCGCGCCGGAAACGACCGCGAGAATAGAACCGACGCCGAATCGCGCGCCGGAAACAAAGCCCGAAAAAATGGTCGTCGAAGTCACGGACACTTTGAAAAAGACTACCGCCGTAACCAAACCCGAACCGACGACCAGCCCTTCGCCGACCGAAAACAAATCAGGCAAGCCCGTCGTCGAAGTCACAGACCTTTTAGCGGAAAGGAAAACGAATCAAACAAAGGCTCAAACGACCAGCGCCGCCGACAAATCCCTATTCGACCCGATTGTCATCAATGTTCCGAAAAACGACACCGTGAACCCCAAACCGGAGCCGACGCAGGCGGGAGAAAACCCGGCGCAGCAGATGCCGAAAACCGAGGAGCCGAAGCCCGAAACGCAGCAACAAGCGGAATTAACGGGAGAAAAGCCGAAGGCAGCAGATAACGACCCCGCCAACACCGGGGAAAACCGCGTGCGCGTCATCGTGACGGACAATCTCCAGTCGCAGCGGGGCGAAAATTCAACGTGCTCGCTGTTTGTCGGGCAAAACAGCATTTCGCTTTTAAACAACGGCGGAAACCTGGGCATACTGGTCGGCTACGGCGACCTGGCGAACGGCGGCGGCGATACGACGAAAATCACCGCCACATCCAGCAGCCCGGACGACATCGACGTGATACTGGAACCGGAAATCGGCAGGCAATCGCGCCGCGCCTTTTTCGTCGTCAAATCAATCAGCCGGAAAACCGGAATTTTCACCGTCACTTTCCACTCGCCGTGCGGCAAAAAGGAAGTGCAGGTCAGAGTCCGCTAATCATTTAACATTTATCATTTATCATTTATCATTGAATCAATCTGGTTAAATGGTAAATGTTAAATGATAAATGAAAATTACCGGAGCGGTTACGTCGCTCTCATCGGGCGACCGAACGCCGGGAAATCCACGCTTTTAAATCATCTGGTCGGCGAGAAAATCGCCGCCGTCTCGAACAAACCGCAGACGACGCGCCATAAAATTCAGGGCATTGTGACGAGCGAAGAAGGTCAAATCGTTTTCGTCGATACGCCCGGCGTGCATAAGCCCGGATATTTACTAAACCGCCGGATGATGGCGGCGGTTCACGACGCCATTCTTTCGGTCGATGTCGTCGTTTTGCTGCGCGACGCCAGCGTTTCGACCGGAAACGGCGACAGGTTCGTTCTGGATTTGGTCAAACAATCCGAAAAGCCGAGCGTTCTGGTGCTGAACAAAATCGACAAGCTCAAAGACAAGAGCGCGCTTTTGCCGCTCATCGAATATTACGCAAAGGAATACGATTTTGCCGAAATCGTCCCGATTTCCGCGCTCAAAGGCATGGCGATTGATAATTTATTAAAGCAAATCACGAAACATCTGCCCGAAGGCGCGCCGATTTTTGACGAAGACGAATTGACCGACCAGTCCGTCAGAACAATCGTCGCAGAAATGGTGCGCGAAAAAATTCTGGAAACGACCGGCGAGGAAATTCCATACGTAACGGCGGTCGTGACCGAAAAATTCGACGAATCCGACCCGGGTTTAATCAGAATCTACTGCGCGATTTACGTCGAGCGCTCGTCGCAGAAAGCGATTATCATCGGCAAACAGGGCGCGAAATTGCGGCAAATCGGCACGCGCGCGCGGCTCGATATGGAAAAGCTTCTGAGCACGCGCGTCTATCTGCAATTGTTTGTCAAAGTCGTCGAAGACTG
Organism: Pyrinomonadaceae bacterium; assembly: GCA_035296345.1. Taxonomy (GTDB): domain Bacteria; phylum Acidobacteriota; class Blastocatellia; order Pyrinomonadales; family Pyrinomonadaceae; genus JALZHR01. Next base: position 3,363 of record DATHBC010000479.1, read on the forward strand.
GCGCAACAGCGAGCGCGAGCTAAACGAAATCGGCATCGAGGACGCGCCGCGATGAAAAATCAAAACTGGTTCGCGGTCGAAATAACTGCCGGCGCGAATGCGGCGGAAGCCGTCGAGTTTGCGCTGAATGAATTGGACTGCCTCGGAACGGAAATCAACAATCTGCGCAAAAACCCGGACGCGCCCGTCTGCGTCGTCGGTTATTTCAACGAAAGACCGGGCGACGAAACAATTCGCGCGCAATTAACCGAAGCCCTGCGAATCTACGGCTTTGCGGCGGCGGACGCGATTCAAAACGTCAACTGCCGCGAAATCGAAAATACCGACTGGCTCGCCGAATGGAAAAAACACTGGCGACCGACCGAAACCGCGAAATTCATCATCGCGCCAACGTGGCAAAAGACGGAAAATCCGCAGAAATTCACGATTTACATCGAGCCTTCGATGGCTTTCGGCACGGGCACGCACGAGACGACGCGGCTTTGTCTGAAAGCGATTGAGGAAAATTTTACGGGCGAAATGACCTTCCTCGACGTCGGCACGGGCACGGGAATTCTGGCGATTGCCGCCGCGAAATTAGCCACAGAGCGCACAGAGAACACAGAGAAAACGGAACCACAGATTCATACTGATGAACCTGGATTGGAAAAAGATTTACTCTCTGTGAACTCCATATCCTGCGCGGCTGAAATCCTCGCGTGCGATACGGATGAAACGTCGATAAAAATCGCCCGCGAAAATGCGGAATTGAACGGCGCGGCGAAAGAAATCGAATTTTACGTCGGCTCGATTTCGGAAAAAACTCCCGCCTATGATTTCGTCTGCGCCAACCTGACGGCGGACGGCATCATTCCGCTTTTGCCTTTGCTAGTCGAAAAAACAAAGCGCGTTCTGGTTTTGTCCGGAATCTTAAAGCAGCAGGAAAGTCTAATCGTCGCCGAATTAAAAAAATTTCGGATTTCGGATTTCAAAATCGAAACCGACGGCGAATGGATTTCAGTTTTAACGGAAAACGGGAAATCAACGGAAAACGGAAAACGGAAAGTGGAAAATTAAAATCCTTCTTCATTTTCCACTTTCCGTTTTCCGTTTTCCGTTTTCCGCTAGTTATCCCTTTTCGGCGGGATGGCGGGCGGAATATCGCCGTCGTCGGTGATGGTTAAAATCGGCGTTCTCAGCTTCGGTTTCGGACGCGTTATGCCTCTTAAAATCGGCGGCGCTTTGAGAGGCGAGGCGGTCTTGATGGTCGAGAGCGTTTCCGAGCGTTTCAGAATCGCGCCGCCGCGTCCCGCCACCCAAAGTTCCGTGCCGCCGCGATAAACGACGGCTTGTAAAGATTTCGAGGTGATGTTCGGCTGAATCTCCCACGTTTTTCCGCCGTCCAGAGTGCGCAAAACCGCGCCCTGCTCGCCGACGGCAATCGCTTCGTTTTTGCGCAGAACCGAGACGGCGTAAAGATTCATTTTCAAATTCGTTTCCTGGTCAATCCAGGTCTTGCCGCCGTCGGTCGTCGACAGAATCGTGCCGCCCGCGCCCACCGCAAAGCCGGTTTTATCGTCGAAAAAGCCGATGGCGTAAAGGTTTTCGCGCAGATTCGTTTTGACTTTCCGCCACGTCACGCCGCCGTCGTCGGTGCGCAAAATCGTGCCTTTATCGCCGGCGATAAATCCGTGCTTCGCGTCGGTAAACTTTATGTCTTCGAGCCAGACCTTGACGCCCGAATCGACGAGTTCCCAGTACGCGCCCGCCGAATCGGAACGCAGAATCACGCCGCCCGCGCCGACGGCGAAACCCGTTTTGTCGTTGATAAAAGCGACGCCCGACAAATCTTCCGACGCATTGGAAATGCCTTTGCCCCAGCTCGCGCCGCCGTTGATGGTGCGCAAGACCGTGCCCTTATCGCCGACGATAAAACCGCGCTCGTCGTTCAGAAAAAACACGGCGTTCAGGTTGGTTTCCACATCCGAGAAAACCGGCAGCCAGTTTTGCCCGCCGTCGTTCGTCAGCCAGATTCTGCCGCGCGAGCCGACCGACCAGCCGAGATTTTCGTTAAAAAGAGTCAAATCGTTGACGTCTTCGCGCCCGCCTTCCGAGAGGCGCTGCCAACTGTAGCCGCCGTCGTCGGTGCGGATAATCAAGCCGTTTTCGCCGACCGACCAGCCCGTAAAATTATCGCTGAAATGAAGCGCCACCAGTTTCGGTCGCGTGCGCACGTTAAACGGCAGCCAGGTCGTGCCGCCGTCGCCGGTCAGCCAGACCATCCCGTTCGAATCGGTCATCCAGCCGTTTTTTTCGTCCGTGAAAGCGAGCGCCAGAAAATCGGCGCGCGTAAAGACGTTGATTTTCGACCACGATTTGCCCGCGTCGTCGCTGCGGACGATGCAGCCGCCGTAGCCGACCGCGACGAGCTTGTCTTTGCCGAGAAAAACGACGTTGGTCATCGGCGCTTCCGGGCACGGCGCGTTGACGTGCCAGTTGAAACCGCCGTTTCGGGTTGTCAGAATCACGCCGCCCGCGCCGACCGCCGCGCCGTCCGTTTGATTAAAAAATGCTGCTTTGACCAGATGCTCGCTCGTGTTTGAAATTTGTTCCTGCCACGACAGCCCGCCGTTGTCGGTGCGCAGAATCCGCCCGTAAGTGCCGACCGCCCAGCCGTTTTGCTGCGTTTCGCCGGTAAACGTCACGCTGTAAAGATGGTCTTTGGTCGGCGATTTTATTTCGCGCCAGTCTTTTCCGCCGTTGTCGGTCAGCAAAATCACGCCGCGCGCGCCGACGGCGACGGCGTGCAGCTTATCTTTCACGTGCACGCTGAAAAAAATCGTATTAATCGGCGGAATCTGCGATTTCCAGCTAAAACCGCCGTCGACGGTCGAAAGAATCGTGCCGTCTGCGCCGACGGCAAATCCGGTTTCGCGGTCTTTGGCAAAACCGATGGAATACAGCGGATTTCCCTGCGGCAGCGGATTCTGCCAAACCCATCCGAGCGCGTTCTGCCTTTGCGCGAAAAGATTTGAGACACAGAGGACACAGAGAACACAGAGAGCTTTAAAAAAACTGAACACAAACGCAGAAAAACGCAGATCGAAAAATCCGGAAAATCCGCGCTCGTTTGTGTTTTTCTTGAATTTCATTTCTTTTCTCTGTCTTCTCTGTGCCCTCTGCGGCTCAAATCTCTTTTACGCCGATTTCGGCGGCGGCTTCGTCTAAAATGCTTTCGTCAACTTTCCCCAGTTCGGCTATGCGCCGCGCCATCGCGTCGGCGACTTCCTGAACTTCGTGCCCGGCGTGTCCTTTGACCCATTCCCATTTAATTTGATGCCGGTTCGCTTCCTTGTCCAGCTTCGCCCACCATTCGAGATTCGTTTTTTTACGAAAGTTGCCCGTCATTGTTTCGACGACGTAGCGCGAATCGGTCAAAACCTTTACCTTACAAGGCTCGCGCAGCGTTTTCAAGCCGACCCAAGCCGCCGCGATTTCCGCCTGCTGGTTCGTCGCGTTTCCCAGATATTCGCCGAATGCCCGCCAGAATCCGCGATAGCCGAGCACCGCGACCGCCGCCGCCCGCGTCGTTCCCTTGCCGTTGCCGAGCGATGAGCCGTCGCAGACGATGGTGACTTCCTTCATAAAAAACTACTTTAATTTTATCCGACGCGATGCGATTTTTGAACAAATAAATTTAAATATAAACCCGACGATAATACTAAAAATTACTGCGGTTATTATATTTCCAATAAAGCCCAATAAACTGAAATGACCGCTAGAAAAGCTATACCAACCGTAAAACATTGGAAATGGAAAACCAATCTGCCAGAAATAGTGAACGCTTATTTTTGTTGAATTTTTATAGGTGATTGATATAACAACATAAAAATAAATATACTCAATTACCTGCGCTAATAAAGATATTAAAAATCCTAAGCGCAATCCTTGTTTGAAAGATTTCTCGTCTAAAAATTTACTCATTTTCATTCTCGCCGCCGCTTGCGCCGACCGAAATCGCTTAACTATTCAGATATACCATTTTGCACGAAATTCCGGTGAAGAAACCGTTTGCCAAAAAGGTAAAATCCAACTCATCCAAAAGTGTGCGGAAAACAATCCGATTATAAGGCTCAAAACCGCCGCCGCCAAAATATTTCCGATTAAACCGAGCCACAAATAATAACCGCCGAAACAATTCGAATAATAATAAGCAAACGGAAAGCCGTGCTCCGCGTGTCCAGCCCCGAAGCCTGGTCTCTTAAAATCAAGAATGGA
>DATHBC010000480.1:0-9177 GCA_035296345.1 Pyrinomonadaceae bacterium
CCAGTGCTTCGCGCAGAAATCTCTGCGTGTCCGAGGCTTCGGGCGTGGTTCTGACCGCCGGTTCCGAATAATCGCCGATGCGGTATTCGACGGTCGTCAGCATCGCGGGCGTCTCGCCGCTGGCTTCGGCGAGAGCAAACGTCAGATAGGTCGTCGTCGTTTTTCCGTTCGTGCCGGTAATGCCGACGAGCTTTAAATGATGCGACGGATTTCCGTTTATCACGTCGGCGGCTTGCGCCAGCGCGACGCGCGCGTCTTTAACCCGCAGCCACGCGCCCTGAAAGCTTTCCGGTTTTTCAAATTCGGAGATGATGCCCGCCGCGCCGCGCCGCATGACGTCGTCGATAAAACGATGCCCGTCCATCGAAAGCCCGCGCACGGCGACGAAAAGCGCGCCGGCGCGCGCCTGCCGCGAGTCGTGCGTCACGTCCGAGACAATCGTTTCGGCGTTTCCGTAAAATTTTGCATCTAACCTCTCGGCGACCGCGCCGATTGTCACGTTCTTCGGGTTCGTCAAAAAAAAAATTCCTCTGTAGTAGTTTAAAAATCCAGGTTGGTTGGATTATACGACAGACGGGAAAAATGCACGAAACGGGCTTTGGAAAGATTTTGAAAAAAGTTAAAATAGAACGGGAAAGGTTTTCAGAAAATGAACTGGTTTAAATTTATTATCATCTGTCTCGGTTTGGTTTTAGGCGTGTGGGCGATTTTCGCGCTTATCGGCTTGGTGCAGGTTCTTTTGTGGTACGGCGTTATTCTGGGCGTAATCGGAATTGCGGGCTATGTCGGCTATAAACTCTTTAAACCCGACCGCAAGCCGGAGCTGGAAGGCAAAGACCCGATTGCGCAAATCGAATTCGACGGCAGCGGAAACGACCGCACGCTGGAAGAATACAAGCGCAAATATCTGAATAAATAATCGCGCTCGCGAAATTAAAAAAAACGTCTGACCTTTGCAGATTGAATTTCTGCAAAGGTCTTTTTCTTTGTGGCTTTCCACAGTCGCTCGGCGTGTCGCTCAACGTATCTATGAGCGCTGCTTTATTATAAATTCAATGCTTCTAAACAATAGTTTCGTCGTCGGGTTAAATTTTAAGGAGGCTGGATACGATGAAAATAAAAAATATTTTTTTGCGGCTGGCGTCGCTGCTGGCGGCGTTTGTTTTCGGGATTAGCGTTCTCGGCGTCGGGCAATATTTTGAGTCTGTATTTCAGGCGAAAGAACAATCGGTTTTGAGAACCGAGACTGACGCGGCGCAGATAGAAAACCCGATTTTTCCGCGCCGCAATGTCGGAGAAATAAAACCTTTCGGTTCAGAACGACCGATTACAAATTTCGAACCGGAAGTAAAAAGAGAGCCGGAACCGGTCGAAGAAACCGAATACGAGTTCGATGCGGCTGGCGATTACTTCATCATCGGCGATTTACCGAAAGGATTTAAAGATTTCGATATTTTCAGCCTGACGACTAAAAACTACGAAAACGCTACCGAGGAAAACGATTACGAAGGCGTTCCGATTCCGCCCGAAGGTTATGTTTCGACAAACAAAAAATTCGAGTTCGTCAAAATAAAAGTTGCCGTCAAACAGATTGCCTTTGAAACGGAAGCGAAAAAGGGAATCAGCTATCGCTTTGTCGGAGAGTTTATTGCCGGCGAAGAAATACCGGTTAAAACCGCCGAGGGCGACGAATATACCGCCTATGCCGTTCTAAAAGGTCGTCTGGTAAAAATGCGCGACGGAAAAAAGATTGCCGAAAGCGAAGTCAAATTCGGCATATACGCCGGTTGTTGAGAAATTACGAATTACGAATTGAAAGAAACAATCAATCGCTTGACTTGATTCAATCATTCGTAATTCGTAATTCGTAATTCGTAATTGTCTTACCTGCTCATTCCCAGATTTTTCATCAGAAAGCCGTAGATGTCGGCTTGTTCCTCGATGATTTTCGCGGTCGGCTTGCCCGCGCCGTGACCGGCTTTGGTTTCGATGCGAATCAGGACGGGCGCGTCGCCGCCCTGCATTTCCTGCAAGGTCGCCGCGTATTTGAAGCTGTGCGCGGGCACGACGCGGTCGTCGTGGTCGGCGGTCGTCACCAGCACAGCCGGATATTTTGCGCCTTTTTTAATGTTGTGCAGCGGCGAATAAGCGTAAAGCGCCCGAAATTCTTCCGCATTGTCAGCCGAACCGTAATCGGAAATCCACGCGCGTCCGATGGTGAAACGGTGAAAGCGCAGCATATCCATCACGCCGACCGCCGGAAGCGCCGCCGCGAATAAATCCGGGCGCTGGTTCAGAACCGCGCCGACCAGCAAGCCGCCGTTCGAGCCGCCGGAAATGGCAAGCTTCGAGGGCTGCGTGTATTTGCCGGCAATCAGCCATTCTGCCGCGCCGATAAAATCGTCAAAGACGTTCTGCTTTTTCAGCTTCGTTCCGGCTTCGTGCCATTCCTCGCCGTATTCGCCGCCGCCGCGCAGATTCGGCATCGCGAAGACGCCGCCGTTTTCCAGCCAGACCAGACGCGAAACTGAAAAGCCCGGCGTCATCGAGACGTTAAATCCGCCGTAAGCATAAAGCAAAGTCGGATTATTACCGTCCATCTTCAAGCCTTTTTTGTGGACGACGAACATCGGAATTTCCGTGCCGTCCTTGCTTTTATACCTGACTTGTTTGACCTCGTAATCAGCCGGATTGAATTTCACGTCCGATTTGCGAAACAGTTCCGATTTGCCCGACTTCATATCGTAGCGATAAATCGTCGGCGGCGTGTTAAAGCTCGAATAAGTGTAGAAAGTTTCCGTATCGAAGCGTTTGCCGCCGAAGCCGCCCGCTGTGCCGATGCCGGGCAAATCGACGCTGCGGACGAATTTTCCGCCGATGTCGTAGACGCGAAACTGCGTGTAAGCGTCTTTCAGATAGCTGCCGACGAATTGATTGTTGATAAAATCCGCGCCTTCCAGCGTTTCCGCCGACTGCGGGATGATTTCGCGCCAGCGGCGTTTGTTATATATGTATTCGCCGCGAGGCGGGCTGCCGCCGAAGCCGCTTTCTTTAACCTGAACCGCGACGACGCGACCGCGCGGCGCGTCCTTATCGGTGCGGAAATAAAAGGTCGCGCCGTCGTTGCCGATAAAGCTGTAATCGGCTTCGAGCTTATCGACCAGCGGCAGCACGGGCGAATCGGCTTCGGTCAAATCCTTGTAGAAAACCATATTCATCGGCGAAGTGCCTTTGCCGACGTTGATAATCAGCCATTTGCCGTCTTCCGAGACAAAGCCGCCGACGAACATTTCCTTGTCGTCCGGGCGCTCGTAAACCAGAACGTCTTCCGCTTGCGGCGTGCCGAGACGGTGAAAATAAAGTTTCTGGTTGAAATTTTCGGCGGACAGTTTCGCTTTCGGGTCGGCTTCCGGATAGCGCGAATAATAGACGCCTTTGCCGTCGAGCGTCCACGAAGCGCCGCTGAATTTGATGTTTTTCAAAACGTCCGGCAAATCCTTTCCCGTTTCGACGTCCATAAAACGCCATTCCTGCCAGTCGGAACCCGCGCCAGCCAAGCCGTAAGCCATCAGTTTCCCGTCGTCGGAAATCGCCAGACCCGACAGCGCGACGGTTCCTTCAGCCGAAAGCCTGTTCGGGTCGAGCAGAACGCGACCTTTATCCGTGACCGAATCGGCGACATAAAGGACGCTCTGATTCTGCAAACCGTCGTTCTTGTAATAAAAGTAACGGTTGCCGCGCTTAAACGGCGCGGAATATTTTTCGTAATTCCAAAGCTCGGTCAGGCGTTTTTTTATCTGCTCGCGCTCGGGAATCCGGTTCAGATAAGCGAAGGTGACTTTGTTTTGCGCTTCGACCCAGGCTTTTGTCTCGGCGGAATTATCGTCTTCCAGCCAGCGATACGGGTCGGCGACTTTCGTGCCGTGATAATCGTCGGTCTGTTCGACCTTTTTCGTTTTCGGATACTCAATCTTTTGAGCCGTCGTGGAAATCATCGGTAAAGACATAAAAATAGCCGTCAGGAAAACAGTTTTCAGATGCCGCATAGGTTACCTCTCTGGAATGTTTAGGAGTTTCCAATGATTTTACTACGAATCGGTAATTAGAAAAAGGCTGCCGTCGAATACATTCTTTAAAGACAAAATAAACGCACTGAAATGATTCCTTGACGCACTCGAATGATTTCTTGAGTAAAGGAATGATTTCTTGACGCACTGGAATGATTTCTTTACGTACAGAAATGATTTCTTTACTAAAAAAATGATTCCAGTGCGCACTGGAATCATTCCTTTACCTCAAAAAATGATTTTTATACTACCGGAAATGATTCCTTTACTACACAAAACCTTTTTTGACCGGATTATTTACTGATTATATTTAGAATACTGATTATATTTAGAAAACGGGAAGATTGGCGTCTTTCTGCGAGTCGCTGATGTTGGTGGTGTCGTGCGGCGTGTATTGGGCGCGGAACGATTCGGGAAACCAGAAATGTCGCTGGTAGAGCAGTTTTTCCATTTCCTCGCGCGGCATCGGTTTCGCCAGCAGATAGCCCTGAGCGTAATCGCAGCCCAGGTTTCGCAGCAGCGTGAGTTGATTTTCGGTTTCGATGCCTTCGGCGATGACACGCATTTTCAGGTTTTTGGCGAGCGAGATGATGGTTTGCAGAATCTCGGAGTTTTCGCCGAACTTGCCGACGGCGTTGACGAACGAGCGGTCGATTTTCAGAGTGTCGAACGGCAGGCGATGCAGCTGGCTTAAACTGGAAAAACCGGTTCCGAAATCGTCAATCGAAAGCTGCACGCCGAGCTCTTTCAGACGATTGAGAATTTCAGCCGAACGCTCGGCGTTTTCCATCGCCGTGCTTTCCGTGATTTCCAGTTTTAAGGTCGAAGGTCTGATTTTAGACATTTCCAGCGTCTTGGAAACCTGTTCGACCAGACCTTCGACCGCCAGATGCTTGCCCGAAATATTGACGCTGACAATCAGTTTTTTGTAATCGGGCGAAATTTTCTGCCATTCGGAAAGCTGGCGCGTGGTTTCGCCCAGAATCCATTCGGTAATCGGGATAATCAAGCCGGAATCTTCGGCTATCGGGATAAATTTGACGGGCGGAACAAAACCGCGCTTCGGATGCTGCCAGCGTAAAAGCGCTTCGAAACCGACAATCTCGCCGCTTTTCAGAGAGATTAGAGGCTGATAGAACATCGAAAGCTCGCCGCGGTCGACGGCGTAGCGCAAATCCTGTTCGAGCCCGACCGATTCGAGAAAATGAGCGCGCAGCTGCGTGTCGAAAACAGCGACGTCCAAACCTTTTTCTTTCGCGTGATGCATGGCGATGTCGGCGTCGCGCAAGATGTCTTCCGGCTTTTTATAATCCTGGTCGAAAGCCGCCAGCCCGATGTGCAGCTTGGTAAAAATGCGGTTCCCGCGCAGCGAAAACGGCTGTGTCAATTTCTGATAAATATCGTGAGCTATCTTTTCGGCTTTGTTGATTGAAAGCGGGTCGCTTAAAATAATCGCGAACTCGTCGCCGCCGAGCCGCGCCACCGTGTCCTCGGCATTGACCGCGCGCTGAAGCCTTTTGGCGACCAGCATCAGAACCTTGTCGCCGATGGTGTGACCGAGGCTGTCGTTGATATTCTTAAAGCGCGTCAAATCCAGAAACAAAACGTAAAAATGCGCCGCCGAATTATTACGGTTCAGAGCGAGCAGAAATTCCAGCTTTTCGATTAAAAAGGCGCGATTGGCAAGCCTGGTGAGCATATCGTGCAGCGCGGCGTGCTCGAATAAATCCTTGCTTTGCCTGAGTTCGTCGCTGATTTTTTCCTGCCCGTGCAGCAGTTCATTTAATTCTTCGATATATTTTTCGGCTTGTTCGGCGCGCGCTCTTTCGACCTCCGCCTTCTCGCGCTCGGCTTTTTCCACCTGCTCGATTGATTCGTTGATTTCGGCAATCATCCGCCGGTAATTCAGATAAGCGATGCCAATCGCAAACAAAGCGATGACGGTCGCCAGAGGATTCGCGTAGTTTATCAATTTAAAAATAATACCCGCCATCGCCGCGCCGACAATCTGCGTCAGCGAGCTGCCGAAACCTTCTTTCTTCCAAGCCTGCCAGAGATTCGTATCGTTTTTTAAATAATAATAAATGGTGGCAAAACAAGTCGTGCTCAGAAATTGAGAAAGCGCGAGAACGCCAAGAACTGTTATTAGGCTGGTCGTGCTTGAGGAAGTCGGTGAAAATTCGAGAAGCGGAGGAACCTTTAGCCAAACAAAGTAGGTAATAGTGGTTGCGAGAGCCGTTATTCCAAAATTTAAAAGGATAACGGACAAGGTAAATTTATTATGCCCTTTTGTCTTCAGAAATAAGCAACTAACGATTACCTCTAGCGGAGCCAGAACAATAGCGGCTTCGCCTCCGAAAAGCAGAAACGACAGAAATATAACTGAATCGGAAAAACTCAGTGAGAAATTCGAGCGAGGCATTGTTAAACTCAGGCGTGGAGCCATCGTCAACGTAAAAATAGCTAAAAGAAAAAAGCTCCAACCGATTACCTTCGAATCTAAACTATAAACTGCAAAAGCAAACGATAAACTGCCAAGCAGAATAACCGCTAATTTAAAAAATGTCAGAGCTTTTACTCGATTCATAAAAAGGAATCAAACAGGCGTGACTTGAACAGACAGATAGATTTTGGTTGTTGCTGGAAATGCCCGGAAAATAACTGGGTGAAGCACTCAAGCGGGTCGGAGAAACCTAACCCGATGAAAGAATACCATCTTAAATCAAGAAAAGCTAGGAGTTTTTTATCATTTTTTAACAATAATCAAAAAAAATAAACATTTAGTAAAAAGATTCACAAACCGAACTGCTTCCGCCCGAAATTATGCGGGCGAGAATCTCTGACGCTGGAGATAAATTAGCTTAGGTTTTAGGAAAAACCGAAACTCATAACAAAAAGCCGCCGCGCTCGCTTGAGTTCGGCGGTTTTCTTCTTGTGCAGAATCCTAACTTGCACAAAAAGAAACACTTGTTGCACAAAAACTTAATTTTCTGCACACAAACTACCTCTTTTTACTTGGTTTTTGTGCAAAGCCGTTATGGTGGGCTTTGCACAAAAATTAAAATCTGCACAATAATTCGGAATCCTGCACAAAAATAGAAATTCCTGCACAAAAATTAAACCGCTTGCACAAAAATAGGCTGATTACGTTTTCGCAACAAAAATCAGCCGTTTTTCGTTTTATTGTGTGATAGAAATTAAGGAAAAGTGAGGTATAAAAACTTCGCAGATAAACGCAAAAGTTCTTTAAAATCTAGTAATTACAGGCAGTTAGAGTTTGATTTCACAGATGAAACAAAGTATAATTATGACAGTAAAAAGAACGGCTCAGCCAGTAGCGTCAACTACCAACCGAGCCTATTTGAAACAAACAGCGTGTTTGCACACGCCGTAGCCTCAGAAACTATATTGTGCAACAAAACACGCCTTAAATCAATTAAGGAACAAAGCACAATGTATCTATTAGATGAAGACTTAGAACCGAAAGTTTCAACCGAAGAAACCGAAGAAATAAAGCCCAAAATCACCTATTCGCAAGATTGGACAGCCTACAATCAAGCGCAAACCACAGAGAAAAGCCGATTTCAAGAATTACTCTTTGAACTGTGTTCACAGATTGACGAATTACCGCGCAAAAACATTCAAGGTCGAAACCGCATACCTTTAGCCGATATGGTTTTCTCAGTGGTTTTCAAAACCTACTCGACAATCTCAGGCAGACGTTTTATGTCTGACTTAACCGAAGCCAAGAAAAAAGGCTTTATTTCTAACATTCCGCATTTTAATTCGCTTTTCAACTATCTTGAAATGGACGAATTATATTCGATTCTGCAAATGCTGATTAAGGAAAGCGCGAAGCCTTTGAAAACCGTCGAAATGGATTTTGCCGTAGATAGTTCCGGCTTCGCTAAAGGAACAACCGTAAAATGGCTTCACGCTAAATATTCAAATCCGCATCAAATTGATAAAAAGGATTGGCTCAAATGTCACTTAATTTGCGGCGTGATTACAAACATCGTAACGAGCGTGGAAATTACGGAAGGCTCTGCGGCTGATTCGCCGCAGTTTAAGCCGCTTGTCGAATCAACTGCTAAAGACTTCCGTATTGAGCAAGTAAGCGCGGATAAAGCCTATTTATCGGCTAAGAATCTGCGCGTGGTAGATAAAATTGGTGGCGTGGCTTTTATTCCGTTCAAATCAAATTCAAGCCCGAATCACGTTACAAAAGATTCGCTCTGGCGAAATATGTATTATTTCTATCAGATGAATCGCGCCAAATTCAAAGGCTTCTATCACAAGCGGTCAAACGTCGAAACGACGTTTTCAATGATAAAAGGTAAGTTTGGCGAAAGGTTGAGAAGCAAGACAGAGAAAGCGCAAATCAACGAATTACTTTGCAAAATCCTTTGCCATAATATTTGTTGTGTTATTCAATCAATGTATGAGTTAGGAATTGAAGCCGATTTTTACAGGGATTAGAAAAGCCAAACAAAAAGCCTAGTAAGTAACTAGGCTTTTTGTTTTTATTGGCTAAATTGTTCCAATGCCCTTTCATACTCTTTTCCGTTAAAGATCTTGAAACCATTTCTGATTTTTAATGGTTTCGGAATAATTTGTGAAACCGCATACGCGCCTTTTATTGTTAAAACCAATTTGTGAATAATCAAGCCTTTTTCTATTGGAATTTTATGTTCTTTGGGAAAACTTTCAATATATTCTTGTTGCTCTTTGGTAATCTCGGCTTCTATTGTAAATCGGTGCGCTCTTAATGGCGGTATTACGCTTAAAGAGTATTCATTGATATATGTATGTCCGCGCAAAGTCAGAACGTCAAATTCAACCAAACCTTTTAGCGGAGTTTCTAATTCGACTTCAAAATATGAAGTGTTACGAATTTCCGCCACTAGAATAAGTTTTGGTATGGTTTGAGTATCAATTCGGGAAAATAGAAATTTTTCCAAATAAACGTAATTGTCTATATTTTCCCTTTGCATTTGAGCATTTTCTTCAAGCCAAGCAACATCTTCAAGTCTCTTTTCAAGCCTTTCCAACTCGGCTTTGATTTCTACAAGTGAATTAACCTGTAGTTGATATTTATCATTAAGGATTT